>CAZIAN010000779.1:0-2210 GCA_964537355.1 uncultured Pirellulales bacterium
CGTCCGCCGCCAGGCGGCGGCCCTCCTTATCCAGCGCTACTTCGGGCTGCGCCCCGATGATCCCGGCCTGGGTTCGGTCCACCGCGCTCTGGACCTCGGACTCGGACCCGGCCCGGAGGATGACCACGTTGTCAAAGGAGCCGGTGGCCACCAGGGTGCGGCGCAAGCCCTCGGCGAGCATAAGCACCGCCGCGAAGACAAACACCACCAGGGCCATGCCCGCCGCGGTCAAAAACGTGGTCAGCCGCCGGGCCAGGAGATTGCGGTAGCTATAAGAAACGGGAATGGGCATGTTTTTTAAGGTCTTAAAGGGAGGATTTATGCGCACTATCTATTCGCGCGATATATATCAGAGAAATTAACAAATATCAGAAAATTATTTTGTCCCCATTTTCGATAGCAGTAATAACTTTAATTATTTCATCAGGTATCTCGTTAGTATGAAGCTGTGTGACAATTGCCATAATTCCAAAAGATACATTATAATTTTCTTTACACCATTGTGAAAGAATAGACAGAAGTTGTTTTCCAGAAACAATAGATATTCGCCCTTCACGTGTTTGCCACGCTTCTTCAACCTTCTTTCTAGCCTTTACATTTGCATTTTGAAGACCCCTTGCGCGGTCCAATAAAAGAATTTCTTGAGCGATGGCGTCTGTGGTTGCATCCTTTAGGGTTATTGTTATATTATCAATTAATTCCATGGTCTCTTTTATATTAATTGGTTCAAAAGATTTCTCTAACCTATCATTAATTAACCGGGTAATTGCAGTCGGGATAACTAAATAATTTTCAATTTCTTTTCTTAACCATATATGCAATTCGACAGATTTAGTATTAGCATCGGCTAATCTGTTGGCCTTCTCTTCATCAGTATGGTAATCTGAATCTAAAATGCAATAGGTTTTAATCTCTTCACCTCCAGAGTTTCTCAAAAGCATTGCGGAGCCAATCGCATAAGGCCACCCAGACCATCCGCCGATAGGCATATTTGGTATTACATCGAAGGGTTTCTCTGATTCCGGAAATAGTATATTTTGAAACTGCTTTAGTAACTTTAAATCTTTGCCCTCTACTAATAGTAATTTTCGGGCATTCCATAATCTAGTTAAATTTATGTTCTGCGCACTGCCTATATTTTCAGCCAGACGCTGGATTGCAGTTAGGTCTGTCGCAAATGCGCTCCTATGATGTTTACGATCGATAATAAGCACATTGCTAGCATCTGCCTCTGATAAAATCTCAGTGGAATGGGTCGCAATTATTTGTTGTGGAAAACGACCCCTTATGAATCTGAGAAGTTTTCTCTGCAAATCTGGGTGCATGTACACGTCTGGCTCATCCAAAATTACAATTGATTGATCACCGGCCCTTGTAAGGAACCACATTGTTTGAAGCCACATTTGCAGACCATGCCCCATCCAAGCGGCTTCAGCAACAAAATCGCCATCTCTGACTAACAGACCTAAACGGTTTCCATGCAAACTTCCTTCTCCTTGAAGTTCTATAAGTTGCAGGCTATGCCAAGAATCCTCTACAAGAATTTTAAAAGAATCAAAATATTCATCATATAGCAAGTTTAACTGGTTGCGAAAGTGTGAGGAAGATAAATATGAAGACATATTTGCAGATACATAATCAGATCGCATTATATTTTCTTCCTTAGACAGAGGCATTACTTGAGGGAGAACGTTGACCTTTGATAAGTCGATATCCTTAGAATCTCTTTTATTTTGGGCTACATTGTTACCTGGACCTTTTAAGACAGCATGCATAGCACTATTTGGACCAAGATATACTTCAACTATGGCCTTATTACTAAATGTGGCTATTACGCACGCGGGTTGATCTTGATACCTGTGAAAAAGATTTTCCCAGCTAAGATTTAAAGCAGTTAAATCAATCCGCACACCTCTATGGTACCTTGGAATATCGAGCCAATCTGGTACATCGTGAAAGCTGAGGTTCTTGTAGCGCTCGGTAATAAGTCCAATTAACCGAAATCCCTCAATTATAGTTGATTTCCCGGCATTATTTTTCCCGACGATAATGGTTTCCTGCTTCAAAGGGAGCTCGTGATTTAGAAAACAGCGGTAATTTACGAACCTTAACGTCTCTATCATAGGCATAGCAATGACTTCCTATAATCTTTTTAAAACAATAATAGATAACTATTATATAGCCTGATCAAATATCGAATTCAATCAAAG
>CAZIAN010000780.1:0-2203 GCA_964537355.1 uncultured Pirellulales bacterium
CATTAGGCACTGGTGTGTAGGACGATTCCTGGGTGACAGAGCCCTCAAGAATGCCATACTCAGCAGGGCGCAGCAGGGCTGAGGATCCGTCGTCACTTATTTCAATGGTGAAATAGTCCGACTGTCCGATCTCGATGGGGGAGTCAGCTCGGACACGGTCGCGGTAGATCATATGTCCATCCGCGTCGCGGCTAATGAGCACCGTCGTGTCTGCAAGGTCGGAGTAAAGCCCGTCACCGTTATCATCGCTCAGAGCGATCCTGTATTCTTTTCCCAAGACATCAGCGGTGCCAGTTCGAATACACCCTCGGTAATAGCTCAACGAAAAACGTCCAGGATTTAAAGTATTCGGGCCAAACCGGATGACGTACGGCTGCTTAGCTCCATTTCCATAGGCGATATTGAATTCCATCTCCTTATGTGAGCGTTCACCAATGCTGATGGGTATTGTTGAGCTGAAATCCACATCCTCGTCAAATGTTGCGAATACATCCCACGCACCAGCCTTGGGGTCATGGGGAGCGTGAATGACAACATTCATTGTGGTATTGCCACCAAACATCTTCCTGGCCCAGAAGCGTCTATGCGTGGCACTATTGATCTGCGGCAATATCCAGTTCTGAGGTGGCTCATTCGTTGATAATTGAATGCCTCGTGGTTGGTAGTAGGAAATCCCCCATCTGGACATTTCCGTGTTGTGTTCAAGAGGGACTTTAACCGATAAGCGCTCCTTGTTTCCATTTTCGTCATCAGCCTGAGCAACTTGCTTATCAGACAAGCCCTCGGAGCTTTGCCTAAATCCTCCATAGAAAGTGTAACGTAATCTCATATGGTACTTCGTGTTCTCATGACGACTGCTCTTGAGTGGATCGAAACCAGTCACCTCCAGTTTAGCCAAGTTACCCTCGTTTGTCCGAACAGCCAAGATAGTGCCCACATCAATATCAGGCTTTGCATCTGATGCCGAGATACGTCTACTGGCAAAATCCATCTTAATGAGATCACTAAAATTCAAATCCTCGAATGTCCTATCTTTCACCACTGTGATTCCAGCTCCGTTCATGGGCACAAGATATCGTTCCTGTTGATTAACATGCTCCCACCAAATATCCACAGATATCTTTGGCCCATCGCTGTTTGAATCGATGTCCCATGCCCAAGTACCTTTAAGGAGCTTGGTCCCGGATACTTCTTCTATAGATGACTTGGGGGCGGTCGCCACATCCTCCTTAATGCCAAGTAACTCTTTTACTTTTTGTTCTACTTCCTTTTCTCTTCCGGGACTAAAGCCAATCTCGCAATATCGTATTTTCCCTTCTCTGTCGATATAAAACGCCGTGGGGATACCGCGGATGCCATATTCTTTGAATTGTTCATCTGCATCCAATAGAACAACATAAGATATCTGTTCCTCAGCATATTTTTTCACCTTTTCATGGTCCTGTTCGTGATTTATCCCGATCACCACTAAACCTTGTTCCTTATATTTCTTGTGAAGTAGTTCCAGGTGTGGTATCGCCTGTCGGCAAGGACCACACCATGTCGCCCAGAAGTCTAGCAACACTACTTTCCCTTTGAAATCTGACAGGCTGATCTGTTTACCCTTCAGATCCTTTAACGTAAAGGAAGGGGCAAGTTTTCCGACAAGCGGTGAGGATTGTTTTGGTGCGGATCCAGAGGGTGCCGGAACTGCTGGGCGGGATGCCACTGCTCGTGAAAGCGTCTGCTCGTGGATGCTGGCATAGTCAGGCCTGAACATAAATTCCCAATCCAAGGGGCCCCACAAGATTTCACCACCCGCCGAAAGATTGAGAACTCTTTCAGATCCGTGATGGTAACAGCGAACCATGGGTACGATGTCACCAAAGACCTTAATCTGCTCGCCTTTCCAATCCCTATACAATGTTCTACCAGTCGGATCCCAGCCTGGTGGGATCGGCTCAGCTGAGAACTCCCAACCGTAGCTGCATGGCAGCTTCGGATCGGGCGAATATGGTGACTTGTGCCCGGCGTCATTGGGGCATAAAAGCATTTCAGAGCTCAGGTAATCGGGAACGAGGTCCGAAAGCCAGTCCGGTAATTCCCTTTTGTCCTTCTCATACTGTTTAATCGCTGCATAGATTTTCTTAAGGTTTTCTGCACAGCCCTGCATATCGGGTGAAAGGGACAGTTTCTCTTTGGGAATGGCGATTGTAGAATTCCC
>CAZIAN010000781.1:0-2201 GCA_964537355.1 uncultured Pirellulales bacterium
GAGCGAAAGTGCAGGTGGCGGTGCCTGAGCAGAAAATCGATGCCGTGTGATTTCGGCGTGATAGGATAGCCATCAGCGGGCGAGATAATTTTGGCGCCGGTTACGGCCAATTCGTAACCGCCGACGCTTCTTTCGTCGGCGCGTACTGTTCCTGTTACAGAGAGTGACGATTCCTGGCCGAGGTGTTTTAACTGGGTGAAAAGCTCTTCGGGAACTTTGCTTTTTTCTACGATACACTGGCATAAGCCGGTGCCGTCGCGAATGACTAAAAATTGAACCTTGCCGCTCGAACGGCCCTTGTACAACCAGCCAGCTAATGTTACTTCTTTGCCATCGTGTTTCGATAAACAGTTAATTGTTGTGTAGTCACTGTTCATAATTCAAAGATTCCTCATGGATTACCTGTGGCATTATGTTCCTGAACTCTTACTCTATTTCGGCCAGATGTTAACCGTTTCTCCAAATAATGAAAAGCGTTCGCCGTGGTTTTCGTATTCAAACTCGTTTCCGTTCACCGGGTCTATGAAAGCCTCGGCTGGAACACCGGATTTTATCGCATTAAGACTCTCCGGCCAAGCGCCATGTTCAATTTCATATTGTTTTATTGCTGTCAAAAGCCGCGTGCCTCTGCGCAAGGTAAGGTTTCTAAGATATATTTTGTGAATAGTATAATAGGATTGCTCAGGCAGATTTGTAAGCAGCTCAACCCCTGAGCGGTAATTGACCTTCCAACGCGAGCTAGGTTCATCAGGTTCCTTATCCCAGTCAAAGTCCGGCTCAGTCATTGCATAGTATTTTGCATAACTGGCATCAACAATCTCGCCAATCTTTTCCGGTGCAGAAGGGACATATAACCATACAAATATGACGCCCAATTTGGCACATTTCCTACGAGAGTAAGCCTTGGTTGGAAGCTGTTGCGGAGATTGTCCAATTGCTGATGCAAATGAGCCGCGAGTTAGTCTTGTTTTGCCCTCGGAGTTTACCTCGTAAGCAATACCACAAATACTATTCTTAGCATATAATTTTTCGAAATTGAGCATCTTAAGCCAAACAGTAGCCCAGTTATTTTCGACGCCTATTATGGAATCAGATATTAAAAGCAGTTGTTCCATACTGGGCCGATCTTCTACCATAAACCGATTAAGTTGTTCCAAGGCTAAACTTTCAATTGCAAGTCCCACGAGTTGGTCTGTTAATGTCGGTTGTTGGTACATATGATTTGACATTTGAATCATGCATAGATATTTTTCAAGGGCGCTATTGATACTGCCTTCAGCCATATCATTATTAGCAAGAGAAAGAATCATAAATACACTATGGCGTATCTTGGGAAATTTCTTCATATGCATACTAAATTTTAAAGGATCAGCACTTATCGGAAGAAATATACACTGATCTTTTTTGGCAGCTTGCAGTAATTTTTCTATCGTATTTTGATGGCCTTTGAGCCATTGGGCGGTTTTTGGGTGGTCTTTTGAAAGCCAAGGTCCATCTTTGGATGAAGGTCTTGAACTCAGATAAAATTCGGGTTGATTGTAAACTACATCCAGATTTTCGAAAATTTCATCATAGGCAAAAGCGGCGTTTTCTTCATCGGGTATCGCATATTTGGCTTCGCGTGCGGCCAGTTCTTTATCAAACGTATAGGGGCGCCAGCCTTCATTGTCCTCGGGTAAGAGAACCCAGATCATCAATGCTATAACCACGACACAGGCTAAACGCCAGAACCATTTCCTGAAAGGTTTGGGCAGTACAGTACAGGCGGTCAGAACGATAGCAAGGAGAGTGATTACTTTCCAGGGGGCCTGAAAGATAACAGCCGCGATTAACAGCAGTATAAGAAAGCTCAAGCCAATCCATTTGAATATTCGCCAAACCAATCTGGTCTTTCTCTTATTTGCTTGCTGTTTGTTTTCAATCATCTCTTTTGCGCTCCAATTCTCCCTCAATAAAAAAGACGCTTGGGAGGGTGATTTTCTTCAATTTATTTGTTAGATCCAGCCGAATCAGAGATCCAGCTTCTCGCGTAAGCGGTTGGGCTGATACACATCTATATTTTTGGTTCTTTTGGTACTATTGCCCATGCTATGATGTAGGTCAGGACTAAGGGCAAAATCCCGGTTGACAAGCATAAGAAGACCGTTACCAGCCGGACTAATGTAGGGTCGATGTCATAAGTTTGGCCGATCCCACCGCAG
>CAZIAN010000782.1:0-2198 GCA_964537355.1 uncultured Pirellulales bacterium
GTCGACAAATAACTTTATCTCAGCGTCTTGATATTTGATTATTTGGGGTCGTCCCTCATCCATTTACGAAAAATGGGAGCATTTTTTTGCTATAATAAAATTATGTCAATTAGTTGTCTAGGTCCCACCCCCATTATTTTACCGTTCCACTATTTATCCGGATATCCAATCGTCTGTGCGAGAGTAATTTTCTGGTTTGGTTTCAGCTTCATAATTCCTGCAAGTCTATTTCTGTCGATCGATCCCCGAACAACCGTTGACAATCCCTCGGAAGCACAAAAAAGATAAACATTTTGACTGATAAAACCGGTGCCCGCAGCCGAATATAAGGTTTTATCTTCAGGTGAAGCATTCCCCATTTTTGACATATCCGCAACATATATAAGGTTTATCGGGGCACTCGCGACAAACTCCTGTGTTCCGGTCTCTGCGCGAATGTCTTTTGCCAAAACAGGATTCAGAGAATGTGTCTTTGCATCATACAAATATAGCCCGTCCGACTCGGCAACATAGATATCCGTTTCCTGCCAGTTGTGGGCGGAAGGAGCAGTTCGTCTTGCGGAATCAGCACGATTGATACCGAATGCAGCCCAGAGAAGATCTGAAATCATCTGTGGTGAAAGCGGCTTCGTACTGAAAGCGCGTGAAGATTTTCTTTCCTTTAACACGTCCATAAGTGGCTTTCCCCCCTCTGTTCGAGGTGTCGGAAGCTTGATAGGTTTAAGCCCCTGGCACATGGCTGATGTTGAGAAAAAGACAATTCCAATTAAAGCGATGTGAAAACTTATAAATGATTTTTTCATGGTCTCTGCTCCTGAAAAATAAGGTTTTCCCTCCAACGGAGTGGGGATATAGTGGGAAAATGTTTTGGGGACATCCTTAAATACAAATAACATTGTTTGATGGCAAAGTTATTTAACTACTTAAGGATGTCCCCCATACCCCTCAGCTTTCATGGTTTCCTTTCATTTATGCTTGGCACGCTAACGCTGCAAATCAGCCGGCGCGATTAGCGGTCGGCTGCATTTGCCTAGTTATGTTTTTCTCTTAATCTTTGACCATTCCAAAATTTTGGCATTGAGCGACAATTGAGTCATAGCCGGACTTGTTGACGGAAGCCGATCATAATTTATCTCATGTTTTGTTTTTGATAGAATAGGGAAAACTCTTTTAAAGTATTCATTTTCTGCCTTAGCACCATTAAAAAAAACATTCCTTATATTCGGATATCTATTGAAGAAAGAAGCAAAGTCATTTTCAATGATCGTTCCATTATTTATACTTGCGTCAAGACTACCTTTCCTTTCGCAAGATCTCATTACATCCCATAGTGCTATTCCGTTTTCCAATAAAATTCTTGTTCTTTCTTCGTATTTTGCCGAGAGATCAAACCCAAACAGGCTAGCAATAATTCTCCAGAAAGAATTTCTTGGATTTGCGTAATATTCCTTTTTGCTTAACGATTCCTCTCCAGGCATCGTGCCCAAGATCAGTACCGTTGCTCCTTCCTCGGCTACGGGTGGAAATCCTTTCTTCAATTTCATGTTCTTTCAAACATAACGATTGAATTCAGCCGAGCCGAAGGCGTCGGCTGGAATGACTAGTTGGGCGATTAGTGATGATCGACAAATATCAATTTGCTTGTGTCAAAACCCAGTGTTGCTGCTTTTGTAATGAGGCTACCCTTTAACTCCTTTTTTATTTCTGGGTTTCTAGCTAGAATCCATAAATAAGATTTGTCAGGCCCACACACGAGGGAATATTGATAATTCTCATGGTCAAGTTCAAACACGATATAAGAACCATAAAAGGGTCCAAAGAAAGAAACTTTCAAATAACCTAGATCTGTTCCATGAACGAAGTAGGCTTTCCCTTCAGCTTCTTTCCATGTCTTTTCTTTCTCAGAGTAACCGCGGTTTAATACTCTGACACCACCATCGTCCCGCAAACTATAATTTGCCGTTACTCGGGTCAAACCTCGTTCAAAAGAATGATCCAACCTAGCGATTTCGTACCACTTCCCTAAATATTTCTCTATCCTAAAATTATCAACGGGTTTCACATTTTCTGGAATTCCAACACATCCAGTTAAGAACAAAATTAATACTATTGATACCTTTCTCATCTCTGATTTTACCTTCAACGCCCAACGAGACTGTCGAAAAACCCGTTTTAAGAAATGTTTCTTGTTTAATAAC
>CAZIAN010000783.1:0-2195 GCA_964537355.1 uncultured Pirellulales bacterium
CATCAAGGGTTACAGGATTGCCAGTAATATAAGCATCGTAACGGTATAATCCCAGCTTCGCTGAGTTTATTGTTGCAGCAGAGGGTAATGCAGATAAGTCAGTGAACTCAATGAGGATACGTTGGTTGTAAGAAGAAGTATCGTTTGCCCGCAATTCACCCCAATCACCGTGAGAGAAGTCCTCTGTGTTCCAGACAAAGGTGTCTTTAATATCTGTCGGCCCCGGCTGTATAAAGGTCGTATTAGACCGTGCGATGTTGCTGGCTGTTAGGATTAGGCCGGCCGTTACACAAATGATAATTAATTTTTTCATTTCTTTTCATCCCCTTCTAGAATCCTCAATTATTTTTTACCCTCACAGGATAAAATCGGTTTTGTGTCGTTCCTTCTATTATGCAGGCCTACAACGCCTTCATGATTAAGCCAAAGTTCCATAGATACGTTAACAGTTGATATTTCTCCCCCATTTTCAACTCGAACGAACAGACCAATGGCATATCGTTAAATTAGCAATGGACAAGCCCTCCTCCTTATTGAGGAACTTGTTTCTAATGTATTATTCTATCAAATTCCGAACCGAATGTCCAGACAAAAATAAGCGAAATGGAGGATTTTATATAAGAATTTGTATATTTGGGATTATAAGCTTTGTAAGTTTATTTAATCTTAATTGATGAGATAATCATGGAACTATTGAGCTTTTGTCCAGACGAAACGAGTAGTTGAAATACCACTTTTTGAGTGTAGAGCTGAGGTATTATCGGCTAAGATTTATTATGCTTTAGGTAATAGGCAATAGTGGCAGACAAGAAAGAACAAAGAGCCATCCACACACCAGTATAGTCCGAAAACTTATGAGAACAGTTTCAACTAATTCCGATTATATTCTTTTTAGTTGCCCAAAATGTTCTTCATGATAGATACGTCACTTAAAAAATGGCATCCGGGACACTTTAGTTAAAAGCTTATGGGAGAACCGAGGCTTTTAGGAAATTACACAGGTTAGGTAGTGAAGAAATAGCTGCAAGTAGATGTACACAGCCCTTATCAAATGTGCAATCTGAAAATACTCTTACAGAATTTTGCGTTTGTGGAGGAGCCAGCCGGAAAATGTTAAGCCGAGGCTGCCGAGTATAATGGCTGATGGGACAGGGACAACTGTTAATGTGTCGACATCTTGTAATATTCCGCTGGTTTCTGTTCCCTGATAGTAGAAATCTGTCCTGCCAAACACCACATTTGTTGGGTCGAATGTGAAGTTTATGTTCTCACCCTCACCGTTCAGTATGTCCCCATAAATTGTTAAATTACCGTTACTGCTGTTATAAGATGAATTCCATGTATCAGGTAACGTCAATGTAGTGGGATTAATGAATCCGAATTCAAACTGATTTTTTGTTTCCATTGTAAGACTGAAAAGGGAAAGTGTTCCTGTTCCGCTAAGATTCTGGAATGAATCACCTTCCACTGATAATCCATAATACATAGCATCATCCATAGCAGACATAGACCACGTGGGGCTAGTATAGGACGGTCTACCATAATTCGTATCTGCTTCGGCAGTGCCGCCAAAACAAACTGTAATAAGTAGACCTGTAACAATGGTAAGATATAATTTTTCCATTTGTTTCACCTTTATTTTAGATGTGAATAAGGGATTTCCCATACACGGCTTTGCCACCACTAGAATTATTGGTCGTTTCATTATTGCACCTACTTATACTGTTTCAGAACTCCGAACTATTAAATGGGATTTCTGATGTACATGCTTAAAAAACATTATTTTTCCGTACGACATGAAGAAGTGAACTCTATCTCTGCGTTTGCTGGAACAGCGGTTATTAGAAATATTCCTACTGCCAAACAGATTGTTATGAATTTTCTCCTTCTTTCGCCTCCGTTCTACTTATCTATGATTTTATCTGGTTGATACAACAGTGTCAAGAGAAATTTCCCGTAAATGATCAATGTTTTTGGTTTTTGCAAAAGCATAGAATAAGCCCCAAAATCACGATTTTTCCTTGCCAACACCAGTAAAGCCGCTGGGATAATTTAAGATGTTCTGAGTTTCCGAAACCAAGGAATAAATCCTATGCCGATAACAGTTACGCTGATATATGTCAAAAAAGCCGATAACCTGTTAAGTAGGGTATTAGTTAAGCCGATAATCTATATAGCGTGATAGATTACTTTAG
>CAZIAN010000784.1:0-2193 GCA_964537355.1 uncultured Pirellulales bacterium
AATAAAGACTGGACCGTTAATGGTGTCACCACACTGACAATCTGGTTCAGAGGCGAATCAGTTAACGCTGCTGAGACTTTGTATGTTGCCCTCAACGGCAACGCCAAAGTCAATAATGATAATCCTGATGCAGCACAGACAACTCGATGGACCGAATGGAATATCGATTTGCAGGCGTTTACAGACCAGGGCGTAAATCTTGCCAATGTAAATTCGATTACTCTTGGCCTTAGCTCGGTTACTGGCGGAACAGGTATGATGTACTTCGATGATATCCGTCTATATCCTCGGTAGTCACAAACACTGTAAATGGAAAAATAATAATATTTATCAGATATTGTTTTTAATAAACTTAGAACTATAATCCCGAGAGGTCGGGAGTTTGGCGTGTGACCAAAATATGATTATTGTAACTTTTTTAAAGGAGGACTAATTATGTCTAAGAAATGTTTTACTCTAATCACTTTTGTTCTTGTGCTTGGGCTCATGAGCAATGCCTCGGCTGAGCTTGTGGCGCAGTGGAAGCTCGACGAAGGCGGCGGTACGACCGCGCTGGACGCGACGGGCAACGGCAACGACGGAACACTGGAAGACGATCCGGTAGTTGTCGAAGGACAATTTGGACAAGCGCTCGCATTTGACGGCAGTCGCGTCGCAATTCCCGCCTCTGATTCATTAACCGCCAATCTGTTTCAGGGAACATTTACGATGTCCGCCTGGATTAATCCGACGCGAGCAGGCAACACGTGGCAGCAGATTTTTCGGTCGGTTAGAGCGTCTGACACAAATGACACGCTGTTCCTTAATAACGATGGGACGCTTTCATGGCGTGGTCGCGTTGGCACAGCTTGGGCGGGAGGTATGTGTGAGACAGCCCCGGATGTTGTCCCTGCCGACCAATGGACACACGTCGCAGTGACAGGAGATGGAACAAACTTTCGCATCTACGTCAACGGGACCCTCTCACAGGAATCAGCCTTCCAGACAACAGATGGCGAGAACGAGAATTATTACATTGGAGGTGATACAAATTTTGGTGAGTCCTATGCTGGAATTATCGACGACGTGCGCGTTTACAATCACGTGTTGAGCGAGGATGATATCAGGGCGAGCATGGAAAACCAGGGCGGCGCCATCGTCAAGGCCTATGGACCCGATCCGAAAAGCGGTACACTTCACGAAGACACATGGATAAGCCTCGGCTGGCGGGCCGGTGATCTTGCCGCCTCGCACGATGTGTACATCGGTGACAATTTCGACGCTGTCAACGAAGGCGCCGAAGGCACGCTCATCGGCAATCAGGGAGCAACCTTTATTGTTGTCGGCTTCCCAGGTTTTGCTTATCCCGATGGTCTTATTCCGGGTACGACTTACTACTGGCGAATCGACGAAGTCAATGACACCGAACCGAACAGCCCGTGGAAGGGTGACATCTGGAGCTTTAGCATTCCTCCAAAAACAGCATACTTCCCCGACCCGGCCGATGGAGCCGAGTCTGTAGGTGTCGATGACAGTCTTAGCTGGACGGCAGGTTTCGGTGCGAAATTACATACCGTTTACTTCGGTGAAACTTTTGATGAAGTGGACAGTGCCGCCGGCGGTCTTCCTCAGGGAGCTGCGACCTTTACTCCCGGCACACTTAAAATGGCCAAGACTTACTACTGGCGCGTCGATGAGTTCGATATTGTCGAAACGCATAAAGGCGATGTCTGGAGCTTCACAACCGAAGGTGCGGTTACGGCACTTGACCCGACTAATGGCGCTGTGGATGTAACACAAACACCCACTCTCACATGGGCACCGGGCTTAGGTGCTTCACATGAAGTCTATTTTGGAACCGATGCAGCTTCCCTGGAGTTAAAAGGCAGTGGCAACCTCGGTTCAGAAAGCTATGAACCCGGACAACTTGAGTGGAACACTACTTACTACTGGCGTGTTGATGAAGCCAACAATGCCAACGCCGACAGCCCGTGGACAGGTCCACTGTGGAGCTTCACTACGGCCAACTTCCTTATCATTGACGATATGGAAAGCTACAATGACCTTGATGAAAGTGACCCGGCTTCTAACAGGATATATCTTGCCTGGGCGGACGGATTCGACAATCCGGCCGTAAACGGCTCTACCGTTGGTAACCTTAATCCTCCATTTGCCGAGCAGACCATCGTCCACAGCGGCTTGCAGTCGATGCCT
>CAZIAN010000785.1:0-2187 GCA_964537355.1 uncultured Pirellulales bacterium
GAGGACATAGATTATGAATATTAAGCAATACGAAATCTGGATAGCAGATCTAAATCCGCAGATGGGAACAGAGGCAGGGAAAACAAGGCCGGTAATCATCTTGCAAACAAACCTATTGAATCAAATTGATCATCCATCTACAATTGTTTGCCCAATAACCACAAAAGCCCAAAACGAGTCAGATATATAGCCATTTAGTAATGAAAAAGGTATTGCCAGCGTACATGAGAATTGCGATTTAATGATAGCTCAAACACGCGGATCGGATCACGTTACATTGTATCTAATTTGTAACGATCAGTGGAACGCAAAACCAATTAACAATTCGATAGAATATATTGAGGGCAATCCTGTTCAAACAGGCCTTCTAAACAAACCAGAAAAGTGGCCATGGTTATGAGCATGGCCAAGAAAACACCAGAGCAGGCTTATTCCAGACAGTGATAACATTCCCACGTTCATAAGTCCGCAACCGGCACGACCCGAAGGGTAGGTGCCACATAAGAATTTGTAAGATGGACACCCAATGCGCGTTCATGGTGATAACTAATCCGGTTTCAGGACTGTGTCTTGGAAGCACACCAATTATGCTATTGTTAGGAGATGAAGATGAAGGTTTTCAATACCCATGTTATGATCTTTCTGGTCACACTGTTTCTGTTTAATGGTTGCGGTTGCAATAATACCAGTTATTCAGTATCACCATCCGGAACTACAGCATCATCCCTGCAATACGACGGTATATATCAGTCTCAGGTGATAAATGATGGCGGTGCGCCATTTTGGCAATACGTTCGCTTCTACGAGGATGGCACCGTGATTTCTGTATCTTCGACTGGAACTCCTGCGGAAATATCAATTTGGTTCAAGAAGGAAAACATTGCTAACGGCACCTTTGCTCATGGGCAATTTGAAATTAACGACAGTCAGTTGATCTTCACGACAACTTCCGCAAATGGCACAGTTGACTATGTAGGGACGTTTCAGGACGAAGTGCTCACTCTAAATTCGCATAGTAATATCAACGATGTTTCTGCTACAAGAACATATACCTTTGTACAAATTTCCGAAGACTGAATCGCGAAAGGACCATAGCACTTCATAGAAGGGGCCAGGGTGCCCTGATCAATTATACGAACAAGTGTTGTGTGACATGTACCATTCAGGTTGTACCAGGTGGCGCATATGATAACATGTAAATGAATAATTAAACATGCAGAGTGGGTCTCGACTCATCCCGCATGCTGATCCTCCGCTTTTTAGATACCGGGGCCGCGGTCGCTTGACCGCGGCCTTTTTTTATCGGCGGAAACCATACCGGTCCAGTACATCGTATTATTGTCAGGTTCAGGATGGCGATATTGGGCTTTTGCGTAGGGTAATCACCCTATATCCGCCTCGTTTTCCGGTCCTTTCAGGCAGAAATCCCTTGCATTTTCTTGTTAATTTCTTTACTATACTTCGTTTAAACGTATCACCTCTTTTTTTCTCATTTTTCTTCTGCATTACTGTCTGTCCGGGGAGAGGCTGACGGTTTTATTGCTGCTTCTCCCATTGTATCCGGAAGGATGCGGCTCTGTTCAAGGAATGACGGGATGCATCGTTCACACTTTATACGCGCATGATAAAATCAGCAGCCGCCCGCTGGAAATCCCGGGAGTGTTTATGGGAAATCCCCTATCAGGAGGTGATGGCTCTGGGTCTGGAAGACAGGGTTGTAAAAGGTATAGAAGATGACGATATATTCCCTATATAAGGAAAGTTAATGTTCCTTATACCAGGAATCAGCCTGGAAAATGACTTATATTGGACATTTATTCATTATATAAGGAACATTAAATTAATAGCCGTTTGGCATATAATATAATGTTAGAAGCGGAGAAACTCTGATCTATGGAAACTGAATTAATTCTGGATAAATTTGCAAAAGCATCTGGCGTATTGGCAGCCTGTGCTCTGGTTCTTTCAATTGTCCACGACTGGGGATTTTTCTTTGCACTCGATATCGGTTTTATTGATATACCAACATCTATTGGTGACCATATAAGAAGTGCGTTGATATGGTTGCCAAATACGTTATTCTGTTTTTTTATTGTTATTGCAATTGAATTTGTCAACCAGCGTATCGAACGCGGATTGACAGAAGAAGAAATAAATACTTTGCTCGTTAAAAATCCAGCGGATGCA
>CAZIAN010000786.1:0-2175 GCA_964537355.1 uncultured Pirellulales bacterium
AACTATATGTCACCCCGTCCCTGATGACAGAGCAGGACTGGGACGCCCTGGCCGAGGCCGCTAAATGGTCACGCAGTAATTCGGATGTGCTGGTCGATACGCATTGGATAGGCGGCGACCCTGCCGAAGGCCAAATCTATGGCTGGGCATCATGGTCAAAGCGAAAAGGTATCTTATCGCTGCGCAATCCTCACGACAAACCAAGCTCTGTCACATTAGACATCGGCAAAGCATTCGACCTGCCAAAAGGTGCCCCACTAAGTTATTTCCTCAGAAGTCCATGGAAAAAAGACTTTGGAAAGCCTTCGATCAAGCTTATCGCCGGAAAAATACACACATTCAACCTGAAACCATTCGAAATATTGGTCTTCGACGCAACACCTCTCTAATGAAATTATGCGCGTTTTGTAGGATGGGTTTTGCTTATGCCATAGGTGCTTGCGTCATAGGAGCCCATGCGCTGAGCGAGTCTGCTCGATTCAATTGTTATAAACTTTTTTGGTTTAATTTCTCATTTCGTCTGAAGCCATATTGAAGAAACAAGATTAGATAACCAACGAAAAGAAGGACATCTGCGATATTAAAAATAGGCCAGTGAAAAATGTCTTCAATATGAAAATGAATGAAATCAACTACATGTCCATACATAAGCCTGTCGAAAAGATTTCCTGAAGCGCCAGATAAAATTAATGCAAACGGAAGTAAAGTAGTGAACTTCTTTGTTCTGAAATGCCAAATAAGGAATGAGAAGCAAACTACAATGAACAAAGGGACACAAGTAAGTAGCAGCATACGAAGTGATGGAGATAGATTATCCATGAGGCTAAATGCCATACCTGTATTCTCAGCGTAACACAAGTCAATGAAACCTCTGAACACAACTAAGGGATGGCTATGCCTAAGAGTCTCTCTTGCTAAATGTTTTGTTAACTGATCTGAATTGCAACCTGTTATAAAGACAAAGAATATCAGTGTGTATTTGAGCTTAGTTTTCATAGTTCTGCTTATAACTATGATTATAGAGTTTTTTTATCAATCCCAAACAGAATAAATTGCTCCTGTATCATAGCATTGATCTGCCAATAATTGCAACAATCAAAGCCCAATAAATAAAGGTTTTTACTTTGAAAATCTGGCCTCCTTCGTGTAGCTTTTCTGTAGCGGTTATACTAACACTCGGATATCTCAGGAGTTTTATACGGAAAATATATACATAGTTCACTGACGAGACGAAAGGAGACAAGTATGATGTGCACGACTAAGGTAACACGCGTAGTCATTGTTGCCAGCCTTGTTCTCGGCATGATTTCATTTGTTTGTTTGATTCTCTATTTCCTGGCCCTGACGGACATCTGGCATGAGTCCAGCAGGCCTGATTTCTGGCGAGGTGATGGGCTTTGCTCCTTTGAGTGGCGATTCCTTGGTGTATGTTACTGGCCTATGTTCCTCTTCCATTTGGCCTTTTTCCTCGCCGCGGCCATTATGATCAGGGGCTGGCCCAAAGCTCAAAGCTGATTTGATGCCGCGAGGAGTATTTTCAGACGGCAAATAACTGATTTTTCATGGCTATATTTAATCACATTTTCAACATTCTCCTGCCAGGCTATCTGACGCAATCTGTCTTCGAAGAAATCTGGGATTTTTCCGCTCAAGAAAATTAGGGCATTTTGGGAATGAGAAGGAAATATATTAGATTCTACAAATAGGCTTAACAGCCTTTTCATTGCACTTTTCCACAGTTATATCAATGAGGTATGCTAATACATAATCGAAAAATTATCCTTGACGGGAAGATAGACTATTTGGTATAAATATACTTGATGTGCTTATGTACACTTAATTAGGTTACTGTGGATTATGCATTAAAAAGGAAGGAGGCGGCACTGTAGATTTTCTTTTCAATGCTCAATTGAAAACAGGCAATCCTAATAAAAAAATACATTTTGTGTGGCTAAAATATAATTCGTAATCGTTTTAACACTTTTTTCAGGAGGACGTAGTATGGGTAAGATCCAAAATTTGACTATGATTATTTTTATGCTCTCGGTTGCCAACGCATGGGGAGCGGGTTTCCTGGACGACTTCAATAGACCAAATGGCGATTTAGGGAATGGTTGGGCGACTCAAACTGATGGGACCATTCAGGTCATAATTGCAGACAACGAGGTTCTCATC
>CAZIAN010000787.1:0-2165 GCA_964537355.1 uncultured Pirellulales bacterium
TCTACCCCCTGCCTTATTCGAGCCGAACCTGAGTCTCGTTGTACGGTCCCTTTTTATAGGATTCGAGGTTGTATCCGAATCGGTCTGTCAGCTCAAGGATTCTGTCAGGTGCGGGCATGGCTATACCATTTTTTTATCAAAAGGCTTCACAGGAAAGCCGTATTTGGTATAGTCGGTGTAATGACCAGTATATCCAACAGTTAAAAAGACCAGCTGATAAAACAAGACAAGGACGGACCTATGGAGGTCTAAGTATTTTTGAATACCCTGATAATCAAGTTCATGTCCGTGAACAACAGTATTTCGAAGTTTTTTCCAGCTCCTTATCGCTTCTTCTTCTATCAGGTTTCTATTTTTCAATTCGTAAAGCTGGTCAGCAGCGCTAACATTTTTCATGCCATTCAGAGCATTGAGAAGGCGATTCTTGATTTTGTGAATATCCAAATCTTTGATTGCTTCATCTACAATGGCAATCTGCTTCTTTGTTTCATCGCAAGGAACAATAATATCAGAAAACTCTCTTTTAAGAAGTCCTTCTACAGCTACAGCAACGGTAATCGCTTGTGCTTCAACAGATGCAAAACCGGATTGAATGACTGAATGTATAATTCCGTAAGTGGGATGCCACCTTTCTTCTTCATATGTTATGAATTTTTCCAGATATTTGCTGAACAGATCCCAGATTTCATTGCCAGAATCTGTAGCCCTGAGAGGAGAAAAATTGCGTATTTCTTTCCCTGATTTATAATGCGTTCTTATGCGCGTTTCTTGCAGCGTTCCCTGCATTATTTTGACAATCGATTCGGTAAAATAGTAGCCCAGAACAAATTGTAGAGCTTCCATGATCCTAATTATCAGCCAATTTTTGATTTCACTTTCAGATCTAACAGAAACTACAAGCCATTTATCTTCTTTAGTTATCTCAAAAGCTAAGCCACAAGATTCAAATGTGGCCACATTCCGTTTTAAAAGGGTTCCTCTTTCTTCTTTTCCGACATAAGTTTTCGATTCAGTAACCGTATTACACGGAATTTGTACATTGCTCATTAGGTACATGGATAAATGATTTCTTTTTATCGGTGGAATTTTTTGTGAGCTTCTCAATTTTTCGAAATGTCCTGAGACCATATAATCTTCAAGACTAAAATCGCATTCTAACTGAGGTAACACAACATCGGCTTGCCAAGAAGAACCTTTAGTGTCTACTGCTGATAGAACATAGTATTCGGATTTGGGGATTATTTTTCCTGGTGTTGTGCGGTTGATCTTAAAAACTTCAGATTTTGGTGGATGTCCACCACAGAAGACTTTCACAAGAAATTCTCCACTTTTTTCTTGCGCTATCGTGCCAGCACCCGAGTATTCTATTGTTTCAGTTTTCCCTTCGCTCGGTTCACTCTGTGTGAGAATTATTTTCGGGCAATCGAGAACAAAATCCTTCTTGAGAAGCGACTCTATCAGTTTCTCTTCCATAGATTGAATGACTTCCTCTCCTATGTTTATAATAGTTCTCTAAGAAAAGCTGATAGATCCTACGAAAATAAAACTTATTTTGCAATGTATATTCTAACCTATCGAAATATTTATATACTTTCAAAGTTTCCAACTATCAAAGTAATCAAAAGGTGAAACAAGAATGAGAACAATTAACGTGGTTTTTGAAGATAAGGAATACGATCAGCTCAAAGAATTAAAGGGAGAAGGCAACATTCAGATCACTTACATCACTTACATCGGACAATAGTTACAAATTATCTCGCAATGAAATGACTGCCGATGGGTGGAAGCTTGATGGAGCTATGTTAGATGCGCATCCAACAGCGTTTTTACATTGGCTTGCCCACCTTGAATCAAGGCCAATTTGAATGACTAACATTGCCGGATAAGGTTTTGCGTGGTTACAACAGCATCCTGTTTTGTTGGAGGAAAATTGGTACCTTTTTGGTACCTTTTTCTGACGACAGCCTGCCTAAGTATTTAATATTATTCACACCATGCACAGCATGCACAAGAAGGGATGAAAAACAGGCGAACGAAAATACGTAATCAAATTAATAAGTTAAAGACTTCATTTCCTGGAAAATTACCTGCTTTGGGAGCAGGGTGTCGTCCCGACCATTTTATTGTTAAGGGTGTCGTTCCGCTGAACCCATAACCTGTGAACG
>CAZIAN010000788.1:0-2162 GCA_964537355.1 uncultured Pirellulales bacterium
CGAATGCGTATGCACTCGCTCAGATCCAATACAAATATTTTTCCATCACCTATTGTTTCTGTCTTCGCACCTTCGATAATTGCCTCGATTGTTTTCTCCACAAAGTCCTGGTTTACCGCTATTTCGATTCTGACCTTCTTAAGCAGATTTACTTCGAATTTAATACCGCGGTAACTTTCTTCGTATCCATGCTGCTCGCCACAACCCAGGGCATTCGTTACGGAAAGCTTGCAAACTTCCGCCTTATACAGGGCCTTTTTAACATCCTCCAGTTTGTGCGGCTGAATATATGCTATTATAAGCTTCATTTTAGAATCTCCAATTAAAAACTATGAATATTAAATATTTTATGTTGTGGTAAAAATCTGGAAGCCGGAATATGCCTCCATACCGTGCTCGCCTATATCGAGTCCTTTGAGTTCTTCCTCGTTGGTTACGCGCAGCCCGATGGTCTTTTTAATTCCATAAAATAATGCTAACCCGAGACCGAACGCCCAGAGGAAAGCTGCTCCGGCACCAAGAGCCTGTACACCGAGCTGCTTCAGGCCGCCGCCATAGAAAAGGCCGCTGTCCATATTGAACAGACCTACCGACAAAGTTCCCCATAAACCACAAACGCCATGTACACTGACTGCGCCGACAGGGTCGTCAATTTTTAATTTGTTGTCGATGAAAAGTACGCTTAGCACGACTAAAGACCCGCCAATGGTTCCAATTATGATTGCCCCTGCCGGTGAGACGCCGTCACAAGGAGCAGTTATAGAAACGAGACCGGCAAGTGCGCCGTTAAGCGCCATCGAGGCATCGGGCTTCTTCATAATCATCCACGAAACGATCATAGCGACAATGGCACCAGCCGCTGCGGCTAAATTCGTCGTTACGGCGATATAACCAATCGAACCGTCTCCGGTCGTCGTACTGCCAGGATTGAAGCCAAACCAGCCAAACCACAGAATGAATACGCCAAGTGCCGCCAAAGGTATGTTGTGACCAAGGATTGCCTTGGGCTTTCCATCGGGGCCGTATTTACCGAGACGCGGGCCTAACATAATTGCACCGGCCAAGGCCAGCCATCCACCTATTGAGTGCACAACCGTTGAGCCGGCAAAATCCAGAAATCCTAAATTTTCAAGCCAGCCGCCGCCGTCGAGCAGGCCGCCCCATGCCCAGGAACCGAAAATCGGATAAATGAATAGTGTTATGAAAACGCTGTAAACCAGATATCCGATGAATTTGGTTCGTTCGGCCATCGCTCCGGAAACAATGGTAGCCGCTGTGGCCGCAAAGACCGTTTGGAATATCAGGAAAGTCCAGTTCCAGTCGGAGCCGGGTTCAACTCCGCTCATGCCAAACAATGTCGTACCGAACAGTCCGTTGCTTTTGCCGAACATCAGGCCAAACCCGATAAGAAAGAAGGCTATCGTTCCTACGGAAAAATCCATCAGATTTTTCATAAGAATATTTACCGCGTTTTTGGCCCGGGTAAAACCAGCTTCGACCATTGCAAAACCGGCCTGCATAAAGAACACCAAAAATGCCGCCACGCACGTCCAGACAATGTTGATGTTGAGTTGCACCTCTTCCTTAACGGCGCCAACAGATGATATCGTTGCGTCGGAAGCCTCGGCTGCGAACAACGGTTCGGATAAACCAATCGTCAATATCAATATTATGCCAATCAATACACTTTTCATTTTTTTGCCCCTGAATCTCATAATAAACCTCTTAAAATTTCTTGGTTAAACCTATACCAACGAAGAAGAAATCGCTGGCAGTTCCATAAGCATCTGTATTGCGTATATCATCACTCAATAAAGTCACATAGTTCAAACTCGGCGTGATTGTTAAGCCCTCTATCTCGAAGGGAAAAGAGACTGAGAGGACTAAGTCATTAATCTTGCTTTGGTCGGTGCCCCAGTAGTACTTATCGTATGAAGCGCTGCCCCACCCAAGAGTGGCACTGAGATCCAATGCGACAGGTACATCAGGACTAAGTTCTAATATCTCTTCTACACTGTGTTCCATCCCCAAAGAAATATAAGTACCCTCAGCCTCATCCAGATCATGGTAAGCGGTAATGGACGGACTCGCCGGCAAATCAAAATTCAGCCCAAGGTAAGCTTCTAAAGTATCCGGAAGCCTTGTTCCATCTGCATAGCTAC
>CAZIAN010000789.1:0-2154 GCA_964537355.1 uncultured Pirellulales bacterium
TGTGATGCAATAACTACCAATACGCTGACGATGAATCGTATCTATATCGAGTCGCACAAGGTCGGTGTATCTGTGCGAGATGTGAATCAGGCAGGGGCAGAGCTTGCAAAGAAAGCTGTAGGCGAGGGGCAGTATGTGCTTGGGAATATCGGCTCAACAGGTCAACTGCTTGAGCCGTATGGTACTTATAAGGAATCGCAATTTTATGACGCGTTCAGGGAGCAGGCGGGAATCTTAGCTGAATCCGGAGTTGACGGCTTTATAATTGAGACTATGTTTGATTTGCGGGAGGCGATGTGTGCTCTTCGTGCGTGTAAGGATAATTTCCCGTTGCCGGTGATTGTATCGATTGCATTTTCGAGTGAGGCGAACGGCGGGAGGACGATGATGGGCGATTCGGCGCAACAATGTGCGAAAAGCCTCACGGACACCGGTGCGGATGTTATTGGCGCCAATTGCGGTGATATAGATCCGGCTCAGATGGCTGTGATTGTATCTGTGCTTAAGTCGGCAACTTCATTGCCTGTAGTAGCTCAGCCGAATGCCGGTAAGCCTCAACTGGTTGATAATGAGACAGTATTTAAGATGGAGCCGGATGATTTTGCGCGGGGAGTCGCGGAATGCCTTTCTGCAGGCGCCAGAATTGTGGGTGGCTGCTGTGGAACAACGCCGGAGCATATCGGCGCAGTTGCCGGCCTGTTAAAAAGGGACGGGTAATGAAAGCAGCATGTTTGCATGATAAAGACCATATTGGTCTTAACGTAAAAGCTGATAATACAAGTGCAATCAGGTGCTATGAAAAATTGGGCTTTGAAACAACTGGTTCCTTCGGTGAGTTCGATGTAGAGCTTAAGGCGTCTTAACAGTAAGTGTTAACGCATATAGCAGGTGACTAAATAACTCCAGACGGTCTTTTTTCTATATTTTTATGGATTTTTTTTGCGAAGGGCAATAAAGTTCATCTTCAAATTCGTCTATATCCGTAGTTTTTTAGTAAAGGAGAAGATTTATGCTTTCCAATCAGAAAAACATTTCACGCCGGAGTTTTCTGTCTCATGGTATCAGTGTTGCCGCCGGAGTATGTGCCGGGGCGACCTTAACATCATGCAGTAGTACTTTTCATACACCAGCGTCGAATCCCAATGCCAGGACGAGGTTTGGTTTTACGACCTATCAGTGGGGCAAAGACTGGGACATCCCGACATTGATTGCCAACTGCAGTAAGGCCAGGGCGTTTGGCGTTGAGCTGCGAACCAGCCAGTCCTATGCTCACGGTGTTGAGCTTGAAATTGACGCGCAGAAGCGCCGCGAGGTACGAAAGAAGTTTGAGGACAGCCCTGTAACGTTAGTCGGTATTGCCAGCGGTGAACGTTATGATTCGCCGGACCCTGCGGAGCTCGAAGCGGCGATTGAAAAAACCAAGGGCTATATAAAGCTGAGCCGTGACGTAGGTTCCAGCGGTGTCAGGGTTTTCCCCAATAGTTTCCACGACGGCGTTCCGAAAGAACAGACCATTGAGCAAATCAGTAATTCATTGAATATTGTGGGAGCATTCGCTGGTGACTATGGCCAGCAGGTCCGCCTCGAAGCGCACGGAAATGCCGGGGAACTGCCGACAATCAGGGCGATTATGGACGGTGTTAAACAACCGAGCGTCCGGATTAAGCTCAACTCCGACAAGAGGGATACCGCAGGCAACGGGTTCGAGCACAATTTCAACCTGGTCAAGGAGTTTCTGGGTGATACGCTGCACCTGCATAATCTTAAAGATGCGGAATTTCCTTATCAGCTTCAAATGGACCTGCTTGTAAAAATAGGCTGGAAGGGCTGGCAACTGCTGGAAGTAAGCGATAAGGTTCCCGACCGTGTCCAGGCGTTGATTGAGCAGCGGCGGATATGGGATGGGCTTCTGGACAAGTCCCTGAATGCGTGAAGAAAAGAAACTGAGTCAAAATAAGTAATAGCGAACGTCGTAATTTGCCGGATTGCTCCCGATGCGGCCAAAGACACATCTTGCTATGAAGGGCGTGCAACCATTAAAGATGGGGGTACTTGAAGGACAATAAGAATGCCAAAGGAAGAATTGCAGCGGGGATTTGGTCTATCGACTTCGACCTACGTGGTTATTGCCAGCATGGTGGGAACAGGAATTCT
>CAZIAN010000790.1:0-2152 GCA_964537355.1 uncultured Pirellulales bacterium
TGTAGAGAATGTTCGACAAATCACCCCTTTTTATGCAAAACAAAGCCAATTTTATGCGTTTTTCACCCGAAAACGCCGATTTCACGAAAAAACAAACCCAATTCAAACCCAATTTAACCCAATACAAACCCAATTAAAGCCAAAACAAAGCCAATTCAAACCCAATTCGAAGCCAATCGCCGCGATATTTGGTGTCGCTGTGAGCACATCGTGCCGTCCGGCCTTTCATTTCGAAATGTTAAATAGAGTCAGGGAATATCCGGAAGATAAAAAATACAGGAATGGCTACTCAAAACCCTTGTTATTACACCGGCTAATAATAATGGGCGGTATTGGACTTGAACCAACGACCTCCTGCGTGTCGAGCAAGGGCCACGCTTTTCTAACACCTTGTCAATAAAGAGCTTACTATAGGTAATATAAGGACTTAGGCACTGTTTTCGAACTGGCTTGGCACTGTTTTCAGGACTGTTTTGGAACTAAAACTGCCACAAAATTGCCACAAATTAAATCCTTACTATCCTACAGGATACGGAATAGCAAGATAAGTGGCTTATCAAATTCTGGCGAACTACATGAAAATAAGATAGTCTTACGATTTATGGCCAAGAAAAAGAAGAAACCACTGAATAAAAAAGACAGGTTATGGGCGGAAGCTAAACGCAGATGTCGCTTGAACACTGAAGACATTCGGATAGCCAAAGAAATGGGGCTAAATCCCAGAAGCCTCATCAAGAATATCCCCTCCAAGACCGAGCAGTGGAAGTTACCCGTCAAAGACTGGATTCGCCAGATGTATCAAAAACGACAAGAGAAATCTGCGAGAAAGAAAGCTCGTAAAGGACAAGCAGCAGCTAGTGCCTGAAAACAGACATTGAATCTGATTTTAGCGCAATATTTTTCTAAGAATGGCGTCCTACCGTTTTTCGCCGGTATCGAACTTGCCCCAATCGCAGCTAAGACTTGACCAGCCTTAAATTTGGCTACAGGTTTTTGCCCTGACATTTTTCCATCTCCGAGCTAAACAATCTTGTGACGGTTTGCTCAATCCCTAGCAAACCGAAATAATTTTAAATTTAATTTTCAAGAAGCTCTTGCTATGATTAACAGCTATGATGATATTAAGGTTTACAACCAAAGCATTTCAAAAATTCGGTAAAAAGCCACAATTGGTCGAAGTCGATAAAGCTTATAATGACTTTGGCGAATGGTATGTCAATACCATTAATTCGGTCAACCAGGGCAACCTTTTTATGGCTGTCATGCACGCAGAAAGTCTTTATGCCATGCTGGTGCCAATAGAAAAGAACATGGATTCAGCAGATTTTGTTCATACAGTGTTTGCCAATCTGCTTTTGCGAATATTACGTTTAGAGGTTCCGCGCAAAAATGCTGAGCAAATTATGAATTCTTACAATAGCCATGCTATTTTTGTAAAAACTAAATCGCGAAGCCTTGTGGCCAATCTGTCTACCATTATAAAAGATATTGACGCTATAATGGAATGCCCTGTAAGATTTGTCAGGGGTAACAAATTAGATCTAACCCGGCTGGAACATGAAATCAATGATGCCCCAAGAAGTTTAAAGGGGAAAACTGTCTGGTCGGTAAATGACTTTTATAAGTGCATACAAAAATTGTGTCCTGAACTCCCTGTCAGGCAGTCGCTGCCATTTAAATATTCTGCCATGAGCAATCCTGAAAAACTGATGGATATATTTAAAGATAAGATTTCTGAATATCTGGCCCTTAAGGTAAAGGCATCATCACTTGGAGCAGAAGTTTTGTTTTCTGTTGAAGAGGCGCGGATACTCCTTGAAGCAGTTCATGATTCACAGCAGCAATTTTCAGAGGTGTGTGAAAAGATTTATACCGACCTTTCACGAATGCTTAGTTTTCAAGTACAAAAACTTGAAAAACAAGAAAAGTGTAAGTGAATGAACCGTAGGGTATTTCACAACAACACCTCCAGCGCCTTATCAATCTTCTTCCTTTACTCTATATCTGACTCACTATGGTCGTCAAACCACTACCGATATCCCCAAAAGAGTTATACGATTGATACATTTCTTTTCATCCGTATACTTAATCCGACAAAAATTTGAAAATATGTATATTTTCGCAAATAATTGACATTCTTTCGGATCCAACA
>CAZIAN010000791.1:0-2152 GCA_964537355.1 uncultured Pirellulales bacterium
ACGGGGACATTCATTGTGGTGTAATTCCACAGCTCATCCATAACAAGGTCGTTTAGGCCATATCTGCAAAACATCTAAGGTTCGAATAGTAACCATGCGTGATATTTTGTGCCGCCTCCAATGTATTTCAATGCCCAATAACGTTTTTTAACGGCGCTGTCAAGAAGGGGGTCCGTGATTAATTCGTTGGGATTTTCGATGTAGTGCTTCGTTGCCATTGGGCATAAGAAGAGCGAGTCTTTAACATCCTGGAAGTAAGGCTTCAAAGGTTCTATCCATGTGTCGCCGCCCGACGGTTTAAAGAACTTGCCGTCGTTATTAGCTTTATACATCGAGAAGAAAAGGTCCCATTGATGCAAATTCGATTGACAAGTGACTGATTTAGATTGTCTTCTAATACGCTGCAATGTCGGTAACAAGATTGCAATTAACAAAGCAATGATGGAAATTACAACCAAAAGCTCTATTAACGTAAACCCGTGTCGTTTACGCATCACGGTTCTCTTTCTATAAGAAGGTTTTTTCAAGTCGACAATCATCCCCGGACATGATGAGCCTCATTAGTGTATTTGTCTGGCATTATTATAATGGAATCGTACGCAGAAAGGCAACTCTTTGTTCTATTTTTAGTGTGTTTTGAATTAACCAGTCGCACTATTATCGGTTCAGTCGTGTAATAAAAAACCATATTTGGATTGAGGATCAATAAATTTATTGAATTAGGAAAATCGGGAGCTATAATTCTTAACCAAGCCGGGCGATGCAACGATTGATTGTCGGATTAACGAATGTGTTTTGCTATGGAAGGCAGGAGTTGAAAACATGGTGGTTTTGGTCGGAATTGATGAAGCTGGTTTTGGGCCGATTCTGGGGCCGTTGGTCATATCGTCGAGCACTTTTTCTCTACCGCACAATCTTCTGAAAGATGACCTGTGGCAGATTTTGAGAAATAGTGTCGGAAACAGACGTAAAAGACTTGCAGGACGAATGCTTATTACCGACAGCAAGAAGGCATACAGCAGAGCTGCTGGAATCGGGCATCTGGAACGAACAGTCCTGGGGTGTCTGAAGTGCCTGGGTAAAGAACCGGGAACGTTGGTGGAACTCATCGAAATATTATGTCCAGACTGCTTCGAGCGATTAAGTGCTTATCCGTGGTACAGAGATGCCGGGAATCATTGTCTTTCCGCTGATGCTGCTGATAAGGGAATTGCCTCAACGGTGTTAGCCGACGATATGGCGTCAAATGGCATCGAACTGTTGGATATGAAAAGCTATTGTCTTGATGTTGGGTATTACAATAAGATGGTAGCTTCGGTTAGGAACAAGGCTAATGTGCTTTTTTCCGCTACCTGCCGGCTTATAAAACGAGCGTTTGATAATTTTGAGGGTGATGATTTACAAATTATAGTCGATAGGCAGGGGGGGCGGATTCACTACCGCAGACATCTGCAGAGAATGTTTGATAATACGGAAATGAAAATTCTTTGTGAGAGTCCGGGGGACAGCAGCTATGAAATGAGGGCCGGGGGTAAAAGTATGCGTTTACATTTTGTAGTAGGTGCTGATGAGCGATTTTTGCCGGTGTCGTTAGCTTCAATGGTGAGTAAATATTTGCGAGAGCTTTTAGTTCAAAATATGAATCGTTATTTTATCGGTTTTCATTCTGATTTGAGACCTACTGCTGGGTATTGGAAAGACGGTTTGCGTTTTATCGAGGACGTGAAGACAAATATTCCCGGGCTTAATGTTGATATGGAACAGCTTGTTCGCTGTCGCTGATTGACATGGAAATAATGGATTTACTGATAATACAATACCGGTCATTTTTATAGTGAGAGCAAGAAAAAAACCTTGATAATATGGGTCATTGATGATAAATAGAATGAGTTAATGTGGAATATTTTAAGGAGTGTAAAAAATGTCACAAAAAGGAATCTGGAAATATTTTGTGGTTGCAGTTTTGATGTTGTCTGTTTGCGGCTGTGGTCGGCCTAATTTGATAGGTACTGATGCTGCTGTTTATTCAAGGGGCGCACTTTATGCTGTAGCCAGCCAGGATCTGAACAGCGTTTATGCAGCGACAATGACAGCTCTCAAACAGTTGGAGGTAGAGGTCATCGAAACTGCGAAAGATGTGTTTTATGCTAAG
>CAZIAN010000792.1:0-2146 GCA_964537355.1 uncultured Pirellulales bacterium
GAAAATTCGCACAGGGTGACATTGTGACAACTACCGTTCGCACCAAAAAAGGAAAATCAATAGTCATCAATTACGATATGCAGCTGCCACGGCCTTATGATAATCGCTGGCTCATCCAGGGCACCCGCGGCCTCTACAACGAACAAAGAGACGCCGTTTATATTAAAGACGTAAGCCCGAAATATCACGAATGGGAACCTTTTCCACCTTATCATGAGAAATACAGGCATTCCTGGACCAAAGAACCGTCTTTGGGCGGCCATGGAGGCACTGACATGCGCGAATTAAAGCTCTTCGTCGATGCTGTCAAGAATAGAACACAAACGCCTATTGACGTTTATGACTCTGTCACTATGTGTGTACATGGACCACTTTCCGAGTTATCGATTGCAAAGGGCAGCATCCCGGTAAAGGTCCCCGATTTTACGCGAGGAAAGTGGAAAACCAGAAAGCCCTGCTTTGCTATTGATAATAATATTTAGCCTTACTCCGGCCTGTTCAGATTTGCATTAATGTCCGGAGTCGTAAGCATTGATTGACTCAACATCTGAGAAGACATAGATGATTAATATTTCAGGCACGATTTCGAAAGCGTGGATGGCCGAAGCATTAGGGGTAATGTTTGACCGGGAATATTACTTTAATCCGGACATACGCTATATAGTTGATTCTCTGTGTAATGAATATGTATTGGAACACTTCGGCGATATGCGGCTATTTTATTCGGAATCAAATCTGGGGCAGATAGATTATTGGAATGACAAACAAATTCAAATTGGCGGCATCCAGCCAAATATGATTCTGGGAATGCTGCTCGGTGCTGAATTCATCCCCCAGGACGATAAAGATGCCGATATTACACCGGGGCCCCTGGCAGGGATAGACCCTGGTGACTTACCTAAGCCGGAAAGTTTGCTTGAACACCAGCTAATCAACCTTTTCGACGAGCAAATTCACCAGCTACAAAGCAACTCCGACAAGCGACTATGTCCTATACCGCCTTTTTTCTGGGACCTGTCCGGACGGGCCGCAATACACGGAACTATGACCTCTGCCCAGAAATTTCTCGGCGAAACCATCTTCCTGGATATGATGACTAAACCACAGCGCTGTATGGAAATTATGCATTGGATTGGCAATGCTTATATTGTTCTTTGCCGGCATTTTTCAGAATCAGCTAATTTACCCATAACGGAAGTGCACGTCGGCGAATGTTCATCATGTATGGTCAGCCCGGAACTTATCGAACAATTTGTCGTGCCGATAACCTCTCAGATCGGCGAGAAACTCGGCCCCATCCGTCTGCATTCCTGTGGGCCCAGCACGAATCACTTGCAAGCTTTCTCCAATATTATAAACTTAAAATCCATTGACCTCGGTGGCGATACATCCTTAAAAAAAGCAAGACAGGTTTTCGGAAACCAAATGCTCATAAGTATCTCACCTTTGCCGAATGATATGTCCGCAGAAACTACAGAACCGATATTAAAATGGGCCAAAAACATCACCGAAGATAATAACGGTGGTAACCTCGAATTTATTTATCATATTGAACCTGGCTATAATATCGATACTATTTACGCCATGACCGATTTCGTAAAAAGCCTGACATAAACATGGCTTTTCAACGATAAAAGTATTAAAATTCGACAGCTTAAGGAACACACCTGAAAATGTATTATTAAGGAGCAGGAAAATGGCCAAAAATAAACACTGGTTAATCGTAGCTGTACTCACAGCATTACTTCTTGCTACTGACTCACGTGCCGAATCAAGACTTGATTTTCCCGGCCCTGCACCCGGTAATGCTCAAGGTAGAGTACTTGATGACAAACTCATTTTACAAAACAAACTCATATCATGCACATGGAGTGTATCCGAAGGAAAACTCAAACCCCAGCTTGTCAGGAATAAACTCACAAAAAAAACAATACAAATGTGGGACACTCAATGCTTTCTATTTGTTTTAGAAGGCGGGCAGGTGATGAAAGCTTCTGATTTGAATATTGCTGATGGGCCCAACCTAAATAAATTGCAGCTAAACAACGAATCGTGCCGGCTGGCCGAACAGTTAGAAGGTATGCAAATCTCTGTTACCCTCGTCTCTTCAAATAAAAACCTCCAGGTCAAATGGCGTGCGATTTTA
>CAZIAN010000793.1:0-2141 GCA_964537355.1 uncultured Pirellulales bacterium
ACCATGACTACTCCTGCTGCCGAGACAAAGTCAATAGGGCTGCTGGCCAACGCGCTGTTGTCATGGTTTTTGCAACGCCACTTAGACAGTTTTATCATGACGGGACAAATCCTGCCCATCTATCGGGACTCAGCCATCTGGACAACTTCATCATGACACGAAAACTCTCGTCCATCTACCGGGACTTTGCAAAAACTCATGCCAACCCTGACACAGACGGCAACTTCCCATACCACCGCGCCGTTATATGCAAGCTGGGCTTATCCCGACACACAAACAGGCACATTTGTTGGCGCCAACGCTCCAACCCTGACAGCCACCAAAAGAGCCTGTTTTTTGTCCACCCACGGATTTAATAGTAAATTTGTGAATATGGATGTCTTGACAAGAGAACAGCGGACAAAAAACATGAAAGCCATAAAAAGCAAAAACACCAAAATGGAGGTGCTTCTTGCAAAATCATTATGGGCAAAAGGGATCAGATACAGAAAAAATGACAAATCAGTATTCGGGAAACCTGACTTGACAATCAAAAAACTTAAAATTGCCATATTCATTGATAGCGAGTATTTTCATGGAAAAGACTGGAATAAAGAGAAATACAGGATTAAAACCAATCGGGAATTTTGGTGGAAAAAAATCGAAGAAAATCAAAAAAGAGACCAACTCGTAAATAGCTACCTTGTTGATAAAGACTGGAAAGTTTTAAGATTTTGGAGCCAGGAAATCCGTAAAAATTTAAACCTTTGCATTGAGAAAATAGATGCAACAATAGACCAACAGAAAAATGCTTAAATATTCTGAAATAAGAACTAAGCTAGGGATTAATGTTAACAAGCCTGAATTAAAGGATATTGCCCATCTGACGCATTATTTACAATCCCAAAAGAATGGGATTTCTCATTTCTTCAAAAAACATGCAGTTGAATACATTTACAGTTTAAAGAAAGACCCCGATCCAATTGATGAGCCATATTTTCAGGAGAAATTACCAATTGATTGGGATATACCATTTCCTCCGACCCAAAACCCTAAATTTACTTTCATTGATCTATTTGCAGGCATTGGAGGTTTTCGTCTTGCATTTCAAAGTTTAGGTGGCAAATGTGTTTTTACCAGCGAGTATAACTATTTTGCGCAGAAGACTTATGAAGCAAATTTTGGGGAGGTTCCATTTGGCGACATTACAAAAATAAATGAAAATGAAATTCCGGACCATGATATTTTAATTGCCGGATTTCCTTGTCAACCATTTTCAATCGCAGGCGTTTCAAAGAAAAACGCTCTTGGCAGGAGCCACGGTTTTAAAGACCTGACCCAAGGTACTCTATTCTTTGACATTGCAAGAATATTAGAGGCAAAGAAACCTAAGACTTTCTTACTTGAAAACGTAAAAAACCTTGTTTCCCACGATTCCGGAAAAACCTTTGAAGTAATTTCCAAAACCCTTTATGAGCTTGGTTACAAAATATATCCGCAAGTCCTTGATGGCAAATATTTTGTTCCACAACATAGAGAGCGAATAGTAATTGTTGGTTTTCTAGTTGATAAATTTAAGGGTAAAGAAATGTTTAGATTCCCAGAAATGCCAGCCCCTACACATAAGATAGCTGATATACTTGAATCAAATCCTGATCCAAAATATACATTGACTAATAAGCTATGGGATTATCTTCAAAACTATGCAGAAAAGCACAGAGCAAAAGGAAATGGATTTGGATTTGGACTAACCGATATAAATAGCGTTTCAAGGACACTAAGTGCAAGATATTATAAAGATGGATCTGAAATTCTTATCCCACAGAAGGGTAAAAATCCAAGACGCTTAACTCCCAGAGAATGCGCAAGATTACAAGGATATCCTGATAAATTTATCATCCCTGTTTCAGATAATCAGGCTTATCGTCAATTTGGCAATTCGGTAGTTGTCCCCTTGATGAAAGCAGTCGCAAAGAATTTAGTTTCTGAACTTCAACGACATAATGGACAGTATACTTCAAAACGCCGTACAATCAGCGCAAAAAGCTGAAATAGCCTTCTCAAAATTTATTACAGCAAACGACACAGGGTCAACCGGAGGCCATCAAGCCGGATACCATATTCACAAAAATGCGTGGTCTTTATTCTTCGACAGCCCGGGA
>CAZIAN010000794.1:0-2140 GCA_964537355.1 uncultured Pirellulales bacterium
AACAATTAGTCTCTATTATGTAGGGATAGTCTGATATACTTCGTAAGAATACGAATCAGACTGCTTAGCTTTACATGGGGCTTATACTGATTGATTCGGTATAAGCTCCATTTTGTTTAGAATGATCCGGAATTATGTTTAGCTGAACATAAGAGTGGTTATTTCACAAGAGCTTATATCATCAATAAATTCCCTTTTGAACCGTTTACTTAATCCAACGCAAAAAAACATTCGTTTTTATGCTAAAAATAAGGGTAATCAGATCCGGACATCTGTGACATATGGCCATCGTTAAGACGTATAAAAAGCGGTTATTTTCCTCTTCTAAGAGCATCGTGTCCAAATTTCTCTCTAAATCACTAAGTCATCCTCTCTCCGAACTTTGCTCGCAGGCCCACAGCGCATACCAGAGCTACTGTTCTATGCATTGAGGGCGAAAGCTGCCGAACTAAAATGCAGCTCCGAAAATCCTTGAGATTTTTTCTGATCAGTGTAACATAAGTCAGCGTTAATGATCATAATGAAACCGATTGATGTAATGAACCATTATGAAGATTCGCTTTCTATCTGTGCTGGTGTTGTTGGCTATGCATAGCGTGGGCTCGCTTAGCTATGGATTGGAGATTGGCTCGAACAATAAGGACGGCACATGGGAGCAGAGATACTATGCGGTTGGCGCGATGCCGCCGTTTTCGTTTGTGTATGGCGGGCGGTCTTCGGACGAGTTTCTGAGGGATTGGGAATTCGAGGCTGAAAACAAGAAGCTGGATGAAAACAGGATTTCACATGTGCTGACGTGGCTGGACCCACAGACAGGTCTGGAAGTTCGTTGGAAAGGTTTAGAGTTCACAGATTTTGAAAGCATTGAGTGGACAATCTATCTGCGGAACACTGCGACGGCTGACACACCAATTGTTGAGAATATCAAAGCGATGAATGTGGACCTGCGTCGAGGCCAAGGTCAGGAATACGTATTGCGGCACTGGAAGGGTACGTTAGTCAAGGCGGAAGATTTTGCTCCCAGCAGCACTGTTTTGGGGGCAGGTCAAAAGCTTACTTTTCGTCCGGATGGGACGCGTTTGACCGGTACGGCAGGCGAATGGCCTTATTACAATCTGGACGCCGGAAGCGAGGGGATTATTCTGGTGGTCGGCTGGCCGGGGCGTTGGTATGTCAATTTTCAGCGGGATGGAGATTCCGGCTTGCAGGTAACCGCCGGACAGGAAGTGACACACTTCAAACTGTCACCGGGTGAGACAGTGCGAACGCCGTTGATCGTGATGAAGTTCTGGAAAGGTGGTGATTGGATTGATGCACAGAACACTTGGCGCCGATGGATGGTCAAACATAATATCCCGCGTCGCAAGGGCAAGCAGTTACCGCTGCCGATGTTGAACGCATGCAGCTCGCACCAGTTTGCAGAGATGACTAAGGCAAACGAGCAGAGCCAGATTGAGTTTATAGACAATTATCTGGAGAAAGGCTTCAAGCTGGATTACTGGTGGATGGATGCTGGCTGGTATGTGGGAGCTGCGGAGAATGGTTGGACATGGACCGGCACGTGGGAAGTGGATCGTCGTGCGCACCGGTTCCCGAGGGGATTAAGACCGATCAGCGATTATGCCGACAGTAAGGGTGTGGATACTATTGTCTGGTTCGAACCGGAGCGAGTCGTTGCGGGGACGTGGCTGGCGACGGAGCATTCGGAATGGATCCTAGGCGGCTCTAAAGGTGGTCTGCTGAATATGGGTGACCCAGAAGCTTGGAACTGGGTGGTGAATCATATCGACAAGATCATCATCGAAGAAGGGATCGATTGCTATCGGCAGGACTACAACATTGATCCATGGCCGTACTGGCAGAAGAACGATACACCAGACCGACAGGGTATCACGGAGAATAAGTACGTGACGGGGTATTTGGCGTATTGGGATGAGCTGCTGCGGCGTCATCCAGGCATGTTGATCGATTCGTGTGCCTCGGGCGGGCATCGCAATGACCTGGAGACGATGCGTCGGGCGGTGCCATTGTTGCGCAGTGACTACCTGTTCGAGCCGGTCGGTCAGCAGGGACACACCTATGGCTTATCTTTCTGGCTTCCATTTTATGGAACGGGTTATTGCCCATCGAACACGACCGG
>CAZIAN010000795.1:0-2135 GCA_964537355.1 uncultured Pirellulales bacterium
TATGGGGGCGTTCGACTATCTCAACAGAATTTGTGATGCGACTTTTGAAAAGAGACCCCCATGGCCCTGTAATTTGCTGATGATTCTTTCAAAACGCTAAACTGTTACCTGTAATGCAGATTGCTTTATTGTCAACTGTGTAGGCCTGACACCTTTTGTTTTCATCAATATCCAAATATTTCATCAAATTCAACAATCCCGCAATGCCCTGATGTTGCACATGAAGCGCATCTCACACCCCGTGGCTACGAGAATAGGCTGACGACTTTGGGGAGAACCATCCCGCCAGCGCCTTCGGGTCGGGGCGATAGACCTCAACCTTCAGCGGGTAACAAGCCGCTGTATCGCTGGAATGCTCCGCGCTGCAATCGCCGCCGGGACAGGCTGACAGCGCACCCAACAGGTCGATTTCGGCAAAAAATTCGATGAAATCGCCGGGACGAACCGGGCTTGCCTTCATGAAATATTGATGTGTGTCATGAGTAAAACCCGTGCACATGAAAACGTTAAGCACATCATGGACATGTGTCTCGGCCTGCTGCAGCGGGAGCCCGGTTTCAGCCGCCAAGGCGCGGGTCAGGTTCGAATGGCAGCAATGGTGATAATCCTGCCCGCTCAGCAACCGGTTGGTATAGGGATCGCAGCGCGTGCCGATTACGTCATGCACCCCGCCGCCATCCGCATCAAAGCCATACCAATCGAGCGTGTCATGGGTGATCGTCGCCATCGGTCGCATATGGGGAAAACTGCTCCACATCTGGTCACCGGTGCTCAGGTGGGTGCCATGCAGTGCACGGGTCTTGCCGCTGTAAAACCGTTCCGACAGGTCATCCCCCGCCCAGAGATTCAGATCGCCCACCTGCGGGCCATCCATGCTGATGATCCGAAAAAAATTCCCTGCAGAAACACGAAAGCTTCTGGCATCGCGCGGCGGCACGATCACCTCACCCGTCAACTTCATTGCTTCTCGCGCGGCGGCATAGGTGGTCATGTTCGGCAGCGGTAGGGTATCGATCGGATAGCAGATCACGGGTTTGATCGCCCTGCGGGCATCGGCATCAACTGGAGCTTTGCTTTGGGGGGTGCGTTTCATCAGTAACCTTCCTTTATGAACTACGTAAAAGGTAAAAAACGACGCGGCTTTGGGTGTCAGAGTGAACGCGATTGTTATACGCTCTGCGCGTCTGTAGCCAATGTCAGTTATGGAATTCTATTCCATAGCTTTTGAAGAACTTAACGACTTTCACATAAGCATCGGTAATGCTTTCAGCCTTTATTGAATGCTTTTCTGGCATATTACACATAAACGGATGGGGTGGCACAAATGTCATTTCAAGAGAAACTGGTTTTTTACCTCCATCCTTTACACGCAGGATACTTGAATAATGGACCCAATCATATGCCTTTGGAACGATACCATAAATGTCCTCTTTGAATTCATAAATCACATTATATCTTGACATTATATCTACAATTTCCCAAAGCCGTATAACGTATGGATGACTTGACAGTAAAGCATCAGGATTAACCGATCATGTTCTATCGCTTCGCTTCGTTATGCATTTATTTCACGGCCACTGCACAATGATATCTTTGCGATTTTATTTCTTTTGACAAAATATCAATGCTTCCAGAAAATCCGTTATGACTCAACAAATTTTTGATTTCATCCTGACTATAAAAATGAAATACGTTTGTATTAAGCGATCTCCTTTCCAGTTGCTCTTTATCTTCGAACGCCAATATTACCTTTCCACCGGGTTTTAAAATTCTCAGAATTTTCTTTATGCAATTATCCGGGTCCGGCCAAAAATATATTGTATTAGCACAACAGATTTTATCAAAGCTATTATCATTATAAGCAGTTTCCTCGAAATTGCCTTGCCTAATAATCACCTTTCCTTCGACAATGTACTTTTTGTTTTTCTTTTCTGCGATGGCTACCATTGTATTCGACAAATCTATGCCTTCAATTAATCCCTTATTTATGAGTTTTACCATTTTGGTTATCAATTCTCCGGTTCCGAAACCGATTTCCAGGACATGGTCATTTTCTTGCAATAACAACAACTCTTGCATGAAATCATTTAATGTATTATTGCCGTAATCAAAGATTTTGGACATAACAAATCGCC
>CAZIAN010000796.1:0-2123 GCA_964537355.1 uncultured Pirellulales bacterium
CGATACCTTCGACAGAACCTAAATTGCGTGAATACTGTTTATCGACAGGATTATTCCAGTGCTCATGAACGCCGAGGCTTGCCAATCGCGTTCCATCGCCTTCGGGGTCGTAAAACGTCCCTGAAGGAGGATTGTCCGCCAGCGCCGCCTCATGCATATAATCATCGGCTCCTGCGTGCGCCGGACCGTTAGTATCTGGCCATTCGGCAACGAGAAAGTCAAAACACACCGAGTCAATCGCTACCTGATCTTGTGAGATAAAAAGGCTCGAAGGCCAATCATTGTTGAAAGGTTCCATCTGCCATTTCCGCGGCAAATTGTTCGGGTAGCTAAGGCCATGTTTGCCGGCATATAATCCATCGATTAGGCAAAGAAACGTTTTACCACCGATTTGGTCGTGCCCCATAAGATCAACCATATTTCTATAGCAACCACTCTGGGGAACACTGAACGGGCTGTCCAAATGCATGTTATAATACCCGCCGGCAGTGGGCCCCCGGAGGGAGCCATAATGGTTCTTGCCGCAAAGGGTAATTCCGGCCTGATCGTAATGTCCTTTCAAAGACGATAGATTGATAAAGTACTCCGCATCAACATACGAACTCAGTACGTAGTCCTGTGTTCTCCCATTAGCTTTCGTCGTACTGAAATAAAATGGGACCGTTGATTGTCTAATTTTGGTTCGGCCATAGCGACCCAGATAATCAAGATAACGAACCTGGGGAAAGTCCGGTTGAATCATATCGTAAAACTCATGACACCATAGACAAGTCGGATCACCAATCGTAATGTCAGATTCGGCCACTCCCACAATTTTCACGAGATGCTCAAGCAGTGAATGCATGATCTGGGGTGAACATATCGGGTAATTGGGCCTTCGATTAACAAAGTTATAGTTAGTATCGCCCCCCAACGCAATCATCTGTACAAAATTTACCTTTATCATAATCTTCTCGCCCGGCTGATATCCGACATCCCCTTTGCCAAGCTCCATATTAAAGTGTCGAAAAAGGAGGTCCCACGCCTCGGAAATATCCGGCACACCAGCCAGTCCACAAATGGCGTGGAACATCATTGAATCCAACACCTGCTGATTCGTATTATCACTTTCCCACCAGTATCCATCACCCACGTTTGGACCTTTCCAATCAGTGGCCTCCGGGTCGTAAACCCACACAACTCTGCCGGGATGAAGCCCCTTGGGAACTCCGATGGGATTATTGGCAAGATGCGGATCGGCCGCTCTTGCAGCATTCACATCTGTCACGCTGATAGCCAACCATATAGCTGCAATCGCCAAGATCAAACAAACTCCTGCAACCACATACCGAGATTGATATACGAGCCGCCTTGCCTTACTGTACGCCAGAGTCGAAGCAATCAGCCCCGCAATCCAAATCACAAAACCGCTCGCAAGCGGCGCCGCTACACGCTGGCAGGGATATGTGGCACGGGAAGGCTTCGGCAACACGCGTATCAAAAACCAAATCAGAGACAACAGCCCTGCAATGGGAAACAGCCATATCAACGGCCAATACTTCCTGCTGCTCGGAATATATTTACCCGTCTTTGGACATACCTTAGGTTTGTCAGGCAGATGCTTATCGTCCGGGGTCGCTCGAGGAACTAAAGAAAAAGGTTTTGCTTTTCTGAAAAGCATTATAGCACCTGCATAATCTTAAAAACTCCTTACCCTCCATTTTCACCAGCCTTTATTATACTATCCGGCGCCGAAATATGCAACACGGTTAAGTTCCAACTGGCTTTTTAAACCACTTTGCGCCCTTGAGTTGCACATCCTGATAACCACCCCATTTATCCTTACTTATCGAGGGGAAGCGTTCGGGCCTGTAGAGCACTTTCGCCTCCCCGAGTAAGTGTGCCCTGCCGGGCACACGCACAAAAAGGGGCCTATACCAACCTGGCATAGGCCCCGAATTAATACAACACCTAATTCAATTCCCATCAAAGTGAGAATCTAATTAGTCTGGCATCAATTTCCTAATTAAGATTTAACATATAGTCGACTGCGTTGAGGAACATCTGTGTGCCATCTTCGTACAGGTCGTACAAAGCCGCAGCTTGTCCACCCGTTACGCCATCAGGCTCGCGACTGCCGGTCA
>CAZIAN010000797.1:0-2120 GCA_964537355.1 uncultured Pirellulales bacterium
TGTTGAGAGACCATTTTGATGCCGCCACCAACAGCAAATTTATCTGTCATCTGGATGCCATATGCGAGACCAACAGATATTCCGTTGACATCGCCGACATCGATATCAGAATAACCCCTGGCATCTGGATTGACAAGAGTAGTTCCATGAAAAGTGCCGTAATCCATAGATTCCAGAGTAAGGCCGAACACACCATATTTCCCGGCATTGTGCGAAACCGCTATGTGAGCAACTTTCATATCAGCGACCCAACTGGTCGAATTGAGGAAAAATGCCGTACCTTCAACGGATGCAAGGCCTGCAGGATTATAAAAAACGCTGGCCAGATCGTTTTTGGCAAATCCAAAAACATCAGCCATAGCTGCAGCTCTGGCACTACCGCCGATATTTAGAAAAGTCATACCAGCTTGCCCGAGTTTTTTCATCCTTGCTGACGCCGGCAACGAGATCAAAAAGATCATCAAAGCTAAAAAGATTAAAGGGGTTTTCTTCATGAGTATTGCCTCCATTTATAAACTTTTGAAGAGTAATAAACGGCGTTATAAACTCGATTTGTCATATTACCTGATGATGATAAACTTGTCGAGATATTCGCCTAAATCACTTTTAACCGTATAAATGTACACATCGCTGACGATATACTGGTTAAATTCAGTGCGCAAGTTCCATGCCTCCGTACCACTGCCATCTGTATGTTCGATTTTATGAACAAAATCACCATTTGTTGTATAAATGTTAATAGTACACTGCGGAGGTAGTCCCGTAAATACAACCTGGTCCACAGCGCCAGGATATGTTTTGCCTGCAGAGTTATACGGATTAGGGACAACCCTGATATTATCCATACTTGCTTCCGAAGTTATAGGTGCCGAAGAAGAGGTGACGCCCGTCGGCGCCCAACCGGTCCAACAGTAAAATTTGCCGCTTTCCAATGAAACGCCCGGATTTTCCCAATTCTGCGTTCCATCATCATAGGCAACAACATAATAAAAGTATTGATATCCGGTTGTTACATCAGTATCATAAAAGGTATTATCTGTCCCATCATAAACCATATGATAGAGGCTATCACTACGACCAATTGCTCGGTAAACTCTGTATCCCGCAAAATCTTTGACGCCAGTATCAAAATCCTTATCTTCTCGAGGTTCATCAGACCATGTCAATTTAATTCGAGGTCCATCGGAAGAAACATAGAAATTTGCTGGCGGGCGGGGGGCATCAGGCAAGTCGAATTTCTCTTTACCGCCTTTGTCGCCGTTCACATTCCAATTTGCGGCTTTGATCGTATTGATTAAAGAATCTTTGCCGGTTTTGTACAGAGCTTCAATTTCATCCATAATGGGACCGGTAAAATTTGCTTGCTTGGCTTTTACGCCATATTCCTGACACAATTTTTCACTAATTCCATTGCCAGCCAATACCTCAATGACTTCAATATGATCGTTGAAATTCAAGTCGTATGGTCCAAAGCATTGATAAGCGCAGGGTTGATGAATTGACGGATTAATATCGCGTGCCGGTGTATCCAGTTGAAAATGAACACCTTCCTGGAAAACCGCATTATATTGATCCGGCATGGTTAAGTAGGTTTTGCCAAGATCATTATAACGTTCTTCCACAATATTTGTATTATGAGGCTGAGTAGGATCGTTTGTGTGGTCAGAGGCGGATTTGTCCGCATAAAGCGTACCCAAAGAAAGAAACGCTGGTGATAATAGTTCGACCCAGCGGTCATCCTTGCTGGGATCGCCCCAATCTTTTACACCATCATCAGGGTGGTCGCCATCATAAAAAAGAAACATCGGAGTGTTGATGCCTTCATCTGCCAAAGGAGTAAAAAATTCACCGACATTGTCCTGATTACCAAACGAATACGCCTCACCCATATTTGAATTATTGGCCTGCACATTTGACTCCCACCAAAAACCATGCAGGGTCTGGCCTTCCATAATATGCGGCCATTCCGTGTGGGGCCATTGATTGGGATCAAACGGCTCGTGTCCATAGACTTTACCATTATTCGTAAGCGTGTAATCCAGCAGTACATAATCTTCATGGACAGGGGTGCTGTAGCCGTAAACCCATTGTACCAATTCAGCTCCCATAGTATAACGCCA
>CAZIAN010000798.1:0-2109 GCA_964537355.1 uncultured Pirellulales bacterium
TTACAGCAATGGGCAAGTTGGAACTGAAATTCCGGATATCCGGTTCAAAAAAGACGTAAGCCTTTGTCCTGACATTTGAGAGTTTCCAGCCGGGTTTAATTGCTTTGGCCCGCAGGTTCGTGGTCGTTGTTATTAGAATAGGGTCAGTATAGACCATACCACTCGGGGCTCTCCCGCGACCAGTAGTATCATAGGGCTCGCTGCCATCGAGCGTATAGTATATAACGGCACCTTTGGTTTCAGTGGCAAGTGTAACAGAGAAAGGCGTGGAATAAAAACCTTGTTCGCAACTGAATTTCGGTTCATCAACATAACCCAAATATCCGCCGGTATTTTCCTGGCCCGGTGTAGGTTCAGCAATAAAACGCCAAACATCATTAGCATCAGGATAGCGGCCGTAGGAAATATCAGTGGTCTGGTCGAGAAAGATAACGCTGTCAATCAGCGTACTGCCATCTGTATCGAACAGGCCGATTTCCTCGCCTCCGGCACTGAGCCTGAAATTAGCATGCAATCCTTCGTCTGCGGTGTCGTTGTCGGCCCATATCAACAAAAAGCCGCCCGGTGGAATGATAGTAGCTCCCCGAGTGTCACTATGTATCCGCCACTTATCAGGAACAGAGAGGTTATCCGTCAAGTACATACCAGCCAGATCAATGGCATCAGCACCAAAATTGTAGATTTCTATCCAGTCATCATATTGACCCTGTGGGTCCAGGGCTGAACTGTTGTTGGAAGCTATGAACTCATTTATTACCAAAGTAATTCCGGATTGCTGCAACTGGTCAGCCTGCAAAGTTAAATCAGATATATCAGCCGTATCATCATTGAGATCATCAACGGGATAAACCGCCTTCGCAGAGATAACCAATGATGGTGATAATAACAAAGCAAGTAATGAGATTGATAACAAACAGCGCATATTAACCAAGCCCTTCCTCATCGGTGTAGTTAAGCCGCAACCAAGCATTTAATCTTCATAGATTATTAATCTCAAATATTCTACCATATTAAGAGCTATAAAGTCAATTACTTTTGCTCATACGATTGCCTGTTGTCAGATACGACGTGGAGAATGTCTCTCAAAAATGAGAAAAAACTATCCTGCAATGAAAAGGAGCCTATACCAAAGGGTACAGGCTCCGAATTTGTAATATCAAGTATATAATTTATTCATTTCTGCTTGTAAGCTTACGGTGTTTCAGGCTCCTGTACAAATAGACGAATATCATCGTAGAATATCATACCTGCACCACCTGCCACAGGATTACTTCTGTTGCCAAGACCAAGAGTAATCGAATTTACATTAGCAAGATTCACACCCTGATCTGCGAATAACTGAAGGTCAATATTCCATTGGGTCCAGGATTCTATCAGTGCCGCATCAGGATTATCATTAGTGACCACGGCACTGTCATTGAGAACAACATACATTGGTTCGGCAGCGTTACCTACAGCGCCTGCATACCAAATCGTCAGCGTATTGACGCCTTTCTCTGTCCAGTCACGCGGGTAAGTCAACGTTAAAGTCGCCTCAGATTTCCCAACAGCGTTGTCGTAGGCTAACGGCATCGACTGATTACCACTGTGAACATTAGCCTGCTCGGCAAAAGGAGGATTAGCATAACCAACGACAGAACCGTTTGTTGCCGGGCTGTCGAACCCATCTATCCAGGCAAGATATAACCTGTTGCTCCCGGGTTCCTCTTCATTAAGGTTGTTGTAGCTCTCAAAATCATCCACGACAAGGAAATTAGCTGTTTTAAAGCTCCAGAGAGGCCCTGTCCATGGACTGTCGGCGTTAGCGCTATTGGCTTCATCAACACGCCAGTAGTAAGTAGTATCCCACTCAAGCTGTCCGGGTTCATAGCTCTCTGAGCCAAGGCTGCCACTGCTTTTTAATTCCAGAGAGGCTGCACCAGCCCCAAAATAAACTTCATATGAAGCCCCAAAGCCTGGTGCCCATGTAAGAACAGGTGTTTGTGTTATATCCACAGCGCCATTAGCCGGCTTCGGGCTTCCGACAGCGCCCTGAGTTGTAAAGCTCCATGTATCGCCTTTGTAGGTAGCGACAGCATCAAACTCATCAACACGCCAGTAGTAAGTCTT
>CAZIAN010000799.1:0-2104 GCA_964537355.1 uncultured Pirellulales bacterium
CCACAGCGCCATTAGCCGGGGCAAGTGCCGCAACAGCACCGACAGTTGTAAAGCTCCAGACGTTGCCTTTATGCGTTTCAACAACATCAAACTCATCGACACGCCAATAGTAAGTCTTGGCCATTTTAAGTGTGCCGGGTGTATAGCTCGCGGTTCCCTGAGCCTGGCCGCCGGTTGCATTGCTGACTTCTTCAAAATTTTCACCAAAATATATGGTATGCAATTTTGCCCCGAATCCTGCTGTCCAGCTAAGAATAACATCCGTCATTACAGACTCGGCGCCGTTAGCCGGGTCAGGTGCATAGGCAGTTTTGGGAGGAATACTAAAGCTCCAGACATCACCTTTCCACGGACTATTCTGTTCGGTGTCATTAACCTCATCGATCCGCCAGTAATATGTCGTGCCGGGAACAAGGCCATCTGGAAAAGGAAATCCAGGAAAGCCGGCAACAAAAAATGTATCGGCCTGGTTGCCCCGAAACGTGCTTTCCGCTCCCTCGTTAACATCATTGAAATTGTCGCCTAAATACACATCGTGCGAGACTGCATAATCTCCCGCATGCCAGCTAATACTCGCCCACGTATCCGAGTGTAGGGCACCATCAGCCGGTTCGGGCTTTTCGGCGATCGTAAACATTGGAGGATTACCATTATATAGTTTCTGTATCTGGACTGCTGACAGAGTCCGGTCGTAGAGACGAACGTCATCCAGCATTCCGTTGAAAAAAGAATACCCGTCCTTCCTGCCACCTATTCTTACCGGCTCATCGTTCAAAACTCCGAAATTAGTCAGTTGCTCTGAGCTTCCGGCAGGAATTCCGTCGATATAGAATTCCACAAGCTCTCCTTTAGTAAAAGATACTGCAACATGGTGCCATTGTCCGGCAGTAATAGATGTCTCGGAGGTGTAAAAGATGTACTGCTCGCCCTCTGCCTCCTGATGTCCAAACTGAAGAGCACCGGTATTTGCTTCTGTTCTGAATTCGTAATTGCCAGGATAGTTATCTCCTGCCGTACCACTGGGTTGTTTACAAACGAGAAAATAGTAAGTACTGAGATTGCCTACGTTCACCCATACCGTAATTGTCAGCTCATCAGTCATATTCAATGATTCATCATGGCCAACATCCACAAGACCATCCGAACCATCGAAACTCAAAGCACCGCTGCCAATCATTCCGGCAACCCATTGCGAATCACCCTGCAGAGTACCATCATGTCCATGACCGGAGCTGTCAACGGCAGCAAAGCCGGCCCCATCATCAAACTCCCAATGCGCCACCAGACCCGCCGAAACGTTACTGACCAGCGCTAACACCAAAACAAAAGAAACTAAATAAGTCAATTTTCTACACATAGTAATCCTCCTTCAAAAATTGAATATAGGTTGTTAATTGAAATGCAATATATCCTGGCAGCAAAGTACAAAGTTTCCACTAAAACTGTATACCTTACACAATAATTCCTCCTCTCTCGAAAAAAGCACACAGATCCATCGGTCACGAGGACTAAAAAATCCACAAACTTAGTTCACTATCCTTTGTACCAAATGAGCCACCATCCCGTCAAGGAAAATCCCTTGATTATGTATTAGTCTATGTTGTTAGCGAAGTCTTGCCTTCATCGTCAGAGAGAGTTCTGGATATACTGTGATAGCCATTATCTGTATCGTTGTAGTCCGTCAAAAAAAGATGCTTTGCCAAATATCAGTTCCAAATGCCCAAATAAAACGTGCACAAGCGCCTTCATGAGCCTGCTTGATGTACATCTACTTGTGGATCTCCTCACGAAGCTTATCTGCCTTACGAGCCAGTTGTTCGGCCAGTTCATGCATGTCGGCCTTGTGTAGTTCCTGGACTGCCTTGAACATGCTATCGACCGCCTCGTTTAAGATACGAGAGCGGTGCTCAGAGTTGTTCGAAGGCCCTTGATCTGGCTGTCCCTGTTCTTGTCCACGCTCCATTTCCTCGATGTTTCGCTGAATGTCATCTACCTCGCGTTTCAGCCCTTCGGCTTCGTCGTGTCGTCCTTCCCGGCGTAGCTGGTCGATCTTATCCTTCAAATGACCAATACGCTGGTGCATTTCTTCGATTGGTTGCGGATC
>CAZIAN010000800.1:0-2104 GCA_964537355.1 uncultured Pirellulales bacterium
GCCTAAAGTGAGCTAAAGTTGGATAATTGATGCTCATGATTGGTACTTACTGGTAATTCTGGATCCCCGATGTAGACAATCCAGGACATGCTCGGGCAGGTAAAAAAAGACTGCCTCTATAATTAGACGGGTGGACACTTTTGAGCCGAAAAATCAGGTGTTTTTTGTGGCTCATCGTCTGTAAGTTGTTATATTGAAGAGAGATAAAAATTTTGAAAATAATTTATTTTTGTTTTTCACAGTGGGCGTTTTTGACTGAAAACACCCTTAAAGGGTGGTAAATTCCGCGTATAAATCATCAAAAACAATCGTAAAGGTTCTACCTATGGCATAAATTACTCACGCAAAAACGGAAATTGTCAATTGAGAGCGTAGGAGATTTTTCGAGGCTTGATGCCGGATTCCGGATAATTGAAATCTCACGACCTGCCAATGACATCTAGCGCGTTTGGGAAACGATTGATTTTGAGCTTTTGCCGGTTGCAGGTGATAAAGAAGGTAATGGTACGTTCAGTACCTGCCAATGGCATCTAGCGCGGGTGGGGGATGGTTGATGTTGTTTGGCGGGGGTAGAAACCGCTGATTTCACAAATTTAGCCGGCTTGGTGTTCTTGGCATGCAAGGCTCTTAAAGCGAGCTTTATCACCTTGCCTGCCTTCGTCCACCGGGCAGCTTATCGCTGCCCACTTATAAATAAATCGGCTGGCTGATCTGCTTAGGTGTGGATGGGAGATTTCGCATTTCTACCCCCCGGCAGACACAAGCAAGTAGGCGCCACCGGGGACAAGCTCCGGCCAGCAAGAGCATCATACAATCACGCAGAAGCGAAGCGACGGAGTGAAAAAAATTAGTGCGAATCGCAGATAGAAATGCGGCGTCGAGCCGAACCGCAGGCAGCACAACACAGGTGCATAAAGTGTTGGTTAATTAGAAAACGGAAGGAACATTTCAAGCGGGGCAAGTTTTTTTTCTTGAAAATTAAAAATAAATAGTGTAATTATTCTTTAGATTAGCGAGCGAGACATCCTGGATTTATGGTTAAGGAGCAATTGGTGGCTGTCCTTAGAGTGCGTAATAAATCTCATAATAAAAATTGTGGTATTGGCGACGTATTTTGGCTGAAGAAGGGCTATAATGAATGTGGATTGCGGGATGACTGGTGAAATAGGAAATATCTGCAGGTTCCAGTTGAGTTGGAGGTCAAGCTCCTTGAGAATTTTCAGCTTGACACCTTAGGGCAGACAGGGAGTATATATTACATAGAGTGTAACGACTATGTAATTACAATCATTACAATCAAGCACTTGCATTTAGGGATTTCAATATGAGAAAAAAAAGAAGATTGGTTCTGAAAATTGCCTTTGCTCTGATTATTGCTTTCACTGTTATTGTTATATTGTCCTGTTTGTACTTTATCGTAGATAGCAAAAGGTACCAGCAAAGACTTGTCCACTTACTGTGCGAGACGGATTATAATGTCCTGTTGGAGTCTTGTAGAAAACTGTCGAAACGTGTAGCCGCTGGAGACATGAAAGCCGGGCCTTACTGGGTTCGTATAGACAAAGACCCAAAGGCATCACAGTTTCAGTTTCCTCAGGTGATCCTAGACATCGAGCCTGTTGTCATTCACATCAGCAGCGAGGGATGGGTGATGTTGGAGATGAGCGGGATTCCCACTTCTGGGGTAGTAGCATATCCTGAGGACTTCATGACTGGTTTTCATGCTGATATACAGCTCATCCCCGGTCTATGGTATTACGATGAAGACTACCGTGACGAATATCAAAAGCATCAGAAGGAAGTTGACGCATTAATACAAAAAGGCAGGATGAGACAAAGAGAGATAAATACGGACAGTGGAAACAATAGGGACAATAGTTCTTAGCAGTTTACTTTCGATAACCACGACCCAAAAGGTGATTATTTTTTCTTAAGCGACAGCAATTTAAAGTTCATTCGCACCAAGGAAGAACTCCAGCAGCTTCGATGGAAGTAACATGTTACAAAGATAATCAGAAAGTTAGAAGTGCAGGCGGCAATTGAGGTTAGGTAAGTGGAGGGGGCCCCTTTGTCCCCTCCATGAAAAGGTGGAGTATTTTTGCGT
>CAZIAN010000801.1:0-2093 GCA_964537355.1 uncultured Pirellulales bacterium
GCCGATAAAACCCATCAGTGAATGTATCGCGTTGTGGCCGTATAGCTTTGCTTCCTCAAAGGGCAAAAGGTCATCCTTTTCGATGAAGATATCAATACCCGGTATAAAATCAGAAATCAGCGTTTTGCTTACAAGGATTCGATTGAACTGCTCGACGAGAAAGGCCCTGTTTAGGCCGGGGGCTATTGTTTTGAGATTCAACTCTGCTATTTCCACAGAATCGGTAACAACCCGGCTCATTTTACCTATTACTGTATTTAGAAACTGCAGGGATTCTTCAGGCAGGGGGGCGGCTTTTTTGGTGACGGCTTTTTGTAATATTTCGGCGGCGTGATTATTGTTTTCAGCTGTATATATGATTGTTGTTTTTGTCGAGCTATTTTTCAAGGCTTCTGCGATAAGTGAGGCAACACTGTTATTACCGCCTGATTCGTAGAAATTTACAGAAGGCAGGCAGGTGGTTATTTCAGTAGAATGAGCAAGGGCCTGGAGGAGGATTTGTTTATCTTCTGGGATGTTGGGATTGAGCAACTCGACATTGTCAATCTTCAGCGTTTCAATGGTATCAGCTTTGGCTACGTTAATGTAATAACTTCCATTATTGGCTTTTACCGCATCGACTAAAGGGGCGTCAATCTCTGCTACAATCAGCCGTAAAAAATGGCCGCTTTGGAAAGCTTCTTTTATGAACAATCCAGCCTGGATCGGCCCGAATCCGAAACCTGTTAGTATGTGCTCGGACACCATTACTGACCTGCGGCCTTCACAAAGCTTTTGATTTGGTCTTTATCGGTTAAGACTGTCATTTCAAGGTCGTAGGTTTTGCTTTTTCCCGGAGCTATATGAATTAGTTTTTTCTGCTTTCTTGCGTTACCCTGACCAATTGGGGGATTCGTCCCCGGCTCCAGGGCGGTAACGTATTCGCCGGGGCCGAAGTGCTGCCAGTTACTAAGCCAGGGTAATTGTCTTTTCTTATATTTCAAGACAAGCGAAAGGCCGAGTTTGCGATTGTAAAGGCCGGCGGTGCAAATGCCTTTTTTGTCGGCAGTGGCATTAATAAAAGCGCAGCCTTCGCCGCCGCCTCTGTGGCTTTCGAGAGGTTTGGAACACTTTCGGAAATTGCGTTTGCTGTTGAAAACTGCATTGTCCATATCCAGACCGCGCGAAGCCCATTTTCCTTTGCATAAAATCTCTGTTCCTTCGTCAACCAGCGGCCAGCCGTAGTTGCAGTGATATAAAATCATGTGAGGAGTTGGTGTATTGCCAAGATTAGTAACGACATCGTGAATGCGAACGGTCGGCTGGCCGAGGGTGCTTGATATAGTACGCCTTAGTTCCAGATTCGGCCCGAATACACGGGATTGTTTCATCACGGCAGTAATGCTCATTTGAGGATTCTTTTTTGTTAAGTCCGGCTGCTCTATCGATTCTATTCTGCCGGGAATATTACTTATGCGTCCATGCAGACCACGCTCGCCGAACTCGTCGGTTTCCGGGCCGCCAACGTGAGTCAGGCCGCATGTTGTCAATAAACCGCCGCCAAAAGAATAAAGCCATTCCAGCCCGCGGTTGGCATCCGGGCGGGGAGACGTTACGCCTGCATGGCTGAGCCAGGCAAGACTGTATTGATTATAGAAGGCGTCAACGATATCAAGGCCTCTGTCTATAACGACCTTAAATCGAAGACCGCCCCCGGTGTTTACCCAGGCTATTCGCGTTCCTCTGCCCAGGCCGTTATCCAAGACGGATGTTTCGATGCCTCCTATTTGGGCGTAATTATTAACTTTATCCTGCCAGTTTAATCCAGTGCCGTTGGCGGCCATTGATACTTCCTTTCTATTTTTCTAAACTACTTAGTTCAAAGCATCCTGCAATGCCTTAAAATTCGGATAAGCCACATCGCTGCGGACTACTTTCAACATTTTGTTATAAGATTTTATATTGCCATATCTGTCTTCAAGAGATGCTTTAATAAAAAGTGAAGCAAACAGATTGCCCATCTGCACTGCTTCGGTAAAATCTATTGAGCCGTCCCTGAAGCGGTTTAGATTATGAGCGATATATGTAATAAGCCCGGCCCTGAACGAATCTCC
>CAZIAN010000802.1:0-2087 GCA_964537355.1 uncultured Pirellulales bacterium
CTGGCTGTGACGGCATACCATTTTTATCCAATTGCTGTGCGAGGGGCCAGAACAACAACGGTTCAGGCTTTTCTCGAATGGTACTAAACTTGACCGCCTTAACAACACCAACCACTTCCCGCATCTCACCCCCCATATTAATGCGCTTGCCGATCGGGTTCTGATCCGGCCAGAAACGCTGCGCCATAAGTTCATTAACAATCATCACCCTGGACGATCCGGGGCCATCCTGCGAGGAAAAGTCCCGTCCCCGCAACAGTGGAACACCCAGTGTTTGGAAGTATCCAGGACCGACCGTCGTATATTTCCAAGAGTTATGGTCCCAATCCTCAGGAATCTGGAAGTTTTCAATATATGTTATGCCCATCTTATTATTCCAGCCTCCCGATAACGGTACATCCGATGCAAGACTGACGGTCTGCACACCGAGAAGAGAAGTCAATCGTTCCTGCAAATGCGTAAATAGTTGCCTAAAGTCTACGTTGACGGACGATTCATCTTTGAGATTAATGGATACAGCCAATACTCTTTTGGAGTCGTAACCCGGATCAGCGACTCGAAGCGCGCGCAGACTCAGTAAGAACAATACGCCAAATGACAATATAATCACAGAAATAGCCACCTGGACAACGACCAAAACGTTGCGCAAGTTGAAGCGTCGGGAAAATAGAGTGACTGCTCCGGCGCCATCCTTCAAGATGGTCATTACGTTGGGGCGTGACACTCGCAAGGCCGGCGCCAGGCCAAATACAAACACGGAACCCAACGATCCCAGCAGTGTAAGCATAAGAATACGTCCATCTACCCCTACAGGGATACCGATCTGTTGAATGATGGGCAGGACTGACCGAAGTATGAGTGTCAACCAATGGGCTAAGAGGGCCCCACACACCCCGCTCAATAGCGCCAGGAGTGAGCATTCCACCAGCAATTGTCGAATCACATCGCCACGACTAGCACCCACGGCCCGCCGGATGGCGATCTCCTTCTGACGCATCATGCCTCGGGCCAGTAGTATATTCGCCACATTGGCGCATGCGACCAGGAGTATCAACATCGTGGGCATCTGAAACAAGGTTACAACCAACCACGCGTACTCTTCTCCGGCAAAAAGACTGGTTCCACGGCTTCCGTCAGAGATCAGGATATGAGTATATGTCTTTAACGGCTCAACTCGATTGGTTTGCTCTGCCAATACAAGGAGTTTGGCCTCGGCCTGTGCGCGACTCACCCCCGGTTTGAGACGTCCGAGCAAATACAGCCAGGAATTGGGGCGATTGTCCAGCGAGAAATCGTTCATCTGCGCCATCGTTCCCAAGGTGACATATACCCCGGGATTCATCGACGTCACGGTTCCGGTAAACTCGGGTGGCGTCACGCCAACGACCGTGAGGATATGGTTATTAAGAGAAATGGTTTTACCCAGAGCCGCCGGATCACCGTCGAATAAACTACGCCAAAGCCTGTGGCTAATTACGGCTACAGAATGGGCGCCGTGTCCTCTTTCCTCCTCGGGAAGAAAGAAACGCCCGATCACAGGTTGAATACCGAGAACGGAAAAATAGTTGCTGGAGACCGACATCGATACAATCTGCTCGACCGAATCACCAACACGCACATTGGGTAGATACTCCATATTGCCAAATGGCAAATAGGCTATCAATCCGGAGAACACCTGTGATTGATCACGATAGGTAACGTAGAGTGGGTAATTGAAGGAATCGGTAGTGCCCCCCCAAGAATTAGACTGATGATGATATTGATATTGATGTTCCAGCCGAACCAGTTCTTGCGATTTCTTCACAGGCAGCGGTCGCAGCACAACACGGTCCAGAAAGCTAAAGATAGCGGTGTTAGCACCAATGCCCAAAGCGAGCGTCAGAACTATCACAGCCGTGAATCCAGGTTTCTTGACGAGGATCCGAAGGCCATATTTAAGGTCATTTAAAAAAGTACTCATTTTGTTTACCCTTTTTATCGTTTAGTTGTGATTTGTGATCTAATCATTACTAATCCACCCATCCCTTAAATTAATAATCCGGTTACCATACGCCGCATAACTCTCATTATGTGTGACATGTATGATT
>CAZIAN010000803.1:0-2079 GCA_964537355.1 uncultured Pirellulales bacterium
ATGGGTATGACAAATTCATACAGGGTAGCAGTGGAGGAAGGTTCCAATATGATTAGAATTGGAACGGCAATATTTAGAGAGAGAACATACGAATAAGGAATAATAACAGAAGGCTATCTCTTAAAGATTATGTCGTAGTTTCTTGCAGAATGCTTGCTCCGGAACTCAATTATCTGAGAAAGCAGGGGTTTCTTTGCCGTCCGATGTGGGAATTTAACATAATAACAGCTCCGGGAATATGATAGGAAAAAAAATGAAAATAATAGGGATCAATTGTAGTCCGCGTAAAGGTCAGACAACCCAAAAAAGTTTGGAGGTCTGTCTCAACGCAGCTCGCGACGAGTCGAGTAATATTAGAACCGATATTATTGAGCTTGCCGGTTTAGATATCCGTGGTTGTTTGGCTTGTGGTTACTGCAAGAAACAACTCAAGTGCAAACAGGAAGATGATTTTAATTCCCTCATCTATGTGCTTAATGATAAGGAACTCGCAGGAATCATAATAGGTACGCCCGTGTATTTGGGAACAATGACCTCCCAGTGCAAAGCCTTTTTAGATAGATGTGTGATGTTTAGGCGCAATGGTTTTATTTTTCGCAATAAAGTCGGCGGAGTTCTGGCTGTAGGCGGTGTGCGTAACGGCGGTCAAGAACTTACGATTCAGACCGTTCAGGCGGCAATGCTCTGTCAGGATATGATATGTGTTGGTGATGGAATTAGTACGGCACACTTCGGAGCAGTGTTATGGAGCGGCGGACCAGATGGGATTGAGAGTGATGAGATAGGGCTTGAAACCGCCAGAAATCTTGGTAGACGGCTCGCTCAAGTAGCTGTAAAAATGGGAACATAATTTGCACCAGAGCAACAATTTCTCGTTCCTCTTCCAGCATAGCATATCTAGCAGCATGCAAACCTTCAGAAGCAAATACAGTTGAAAAGATCATGATAGTGATCCTGGCCCGAAACCATCCTGTTATGTAAGCCAGTCGCAGTTTTGAAGATGGATAAACAAATGGAATGGTGGGAAAAAGATGGTGGAGTAAGGTTTCTTAAAGGAATCGGACTGAGATCGTGTCAAAAGATTTTAGATTTCGGTTGTAGAGTAGGCCATTATACGATTCCAGCGGCCAAGGTAGTTGGAAATGAAGGAATTGTCTACGCCGTGGACAAAGAGTCGGAAGCCTTAAATGAATTGAGTTCCAAACTAACCACTCACCACTTGACAAATGTAATAATAACAAAAACTTCGGGCCTAATGAAGCTGCCTTTGGAAAGCAGAGTAATCGATGTAGTTTTACTTTATGATATTCTGCACTATTTTGTAGAAGACGAAAGAACGAAGCTCTACCAAGAAGTTTTCCGAGTTCTTAAGCAAAGTGGTTTGCTTTCGATTTATCCTAAGCACACTGCGGAAGACAATCCTCTGATGGAGTTGCAACACCATAGCTCAAGCGATATTGAGCGAGAAATCCAAAGTTCAGGTTTCCAATTCGAACGACGATACTTCGGAATCATCAGTCACGATGACGGACTGAATAAAGGCTGTGTATTGAATTTCAGAAAGTCTGCAGGTACCTCATGAAAATAACAATTCTTTATGATAATAACGCCTATCCAGGATTAAGAGTCCGGATGGGGCTTTTCGTGCTTGGTGGACAGTAGTCAACGAATCCTTTTTGACACTGGGGATGACGGCCAAAAGCTCATATATAACTTTGAAAAAGCGAATATCAATCCTAAGAGTGTGAATAAAGTAGTGCTCTCGCACAACCATTGGGACCACGTAGATGGGCTGGAGGGTTTCCGGAAATTTAACTCCGAAGCTGAAGTCATACATCCAAACGCATTTTCAGAACCGACAGAAATATCCCCAGGAATCTATTCAACCGGGGCGCTTGGGGTGCTTCTAAAAGAGCAATCCTTGGTGGTGAAAACCGAAAATGGAAATATTGTGATCACTGGCTGTGCACATCCCGGTCTGCAGAGAATTCTTCAAACAGCCGGAAGGCTTGGTCGAATCTACGGGGTACTCGGCGGCTTTCACGGTTTCTCAAAGTTTGCCGAACTGGAAGGCATTCA
>CAZIAN010000804.1:0-2074 GCA_964537355.1 uncultured Pirellulales bacterium
ACAAGAATTCGTTTCATTATACCATCCTTTTGACCTGCCGATTGTCGTTCAAATCATGGTGATGATTAGGTAGCCGACTCTATTAATATGTTTTAATGCGTATTGTTGTTATGCCGAAGGCTTCAATATTTACTTGTATTTCATGTTCTGTGAAAAAGGCCCGGCCTTTGTTCTGTTCCACCAGATTTGTTACCATGGCATCGGTCACTGCAATGTGAGGTAATGTTACAGTTACAGTTGTTGCCTTGCCCTGAGTTTCGATAAGGCGGATGATAATGCCATCGCCGTCCTCAGCCAGTTTGAGAGTAGTCAAAAGCACATCGGGCTTATCGACCGAGCAAAAGCTCATTGTATCCGGTGCAAGAGGGCCGTCCTTTTTGCCGCGAACATCATCAACGATAAACTGATTAGCGGCAGACCAGCCAAAGCGTGCGCAATCGCCTTTTCGCCAGTCGCCTTCGTGCGAGGTCAGAGAATAGTGGAAGAGTATCTCGCTTTGCTGGACAGGCTGGAAGTTCGTCCTGAAGTTACTGCTCATAGTGAAAGCGTATATATGGCCTTTCGTAACCTGCTGCGGCTTTACGAAATCGGCGCCGAAGCCGGGCGGGTCTATGCCGTGATGAGCCTGCGAACAGTAATTGGGCCACAATCCGCCGAACTCGAGCAGATGTGATTCGACCGACGACAGCGTGATACCGAATTGTCCGTCGGAGACATCCGCCCAGTGCTGCGCGGTATAGTAATTGGTATTCGAACCGGGGAACTGGTCGCGGAAGGGTTTGATGACAGAGTTGGAACCTTCGTATCGGAAATCAGGTTCGTCCATCTTAAATGGGAACGCAAAGTATATTTCCTGCAGGGGCGTGGAGTCTTTCAATATGCGGTTGGCGAAATCGATTCGTTTGGTATGATCGTATAGAATTATTTCCTGTGTTATCTGCGGGCAGCCGGGGCCCTGGGCTTTTATTATGAGGCTTGCATATACAGGGCCGCTTTGTCCCTTTCGAACTGTTACGTTAGTGGGGCCTTCTATTTTGCCGGTCTGCATCCAGCGCATGACGAACTGGTTGACCTTGTGAGCTGCATCCTGGTCCACAAGCTCGCGTTTGGATTCCTTGTCGTATATACTGCTGATACCTCCGGTTTTTGGATCGATTATTATCCTGTAAAAGCGGCTCTCTAACATGTTTGGTCCTGTTTTTATATTGCTCAAGGGGCTGCCCGATGCCTTGGGGCCAATTTTGAAGACCTTATAACCAAGCGGCGGAACATCCTTAGCCACGAAAACCAGATCGTAAAGCTCTCGCGGCTCGAACTGACCTCGTGCGTGGCGATAAGCCGCGTAAGGGACAGCCGCCTGCGGGCCGGTCAAAGCGACGTATTGACAAACTTCAGAAACAGGGCTGCCTGTCTGGTTTTCCGAGGAACTTAAATCAAAGACCTCGGAGCCTGAGTTGCCGAACTTCTGTACGCGTACAATGTCCGTCCTCTTAAACGAGAGCGGATTGAATACCACGATATAATGACCGTCTTCTTTTCGCTCGATTTTATTGACGAGGTGAGAGACGCTTCTGTTAGTGATTTGCTGCGTTAGTCCGGCGGCCCTGTAGGCATAGTGGCTCTTTTCATTCCATGCCCAGTCCTGTAGTTTGCCCGCCGGGTAGTCCTTGCCCCATGTGTGTTCGTCGTAGAGCAGCATATCATCGTTAGCCTTGCGTATATCCTCGGCCGGATAGGTGAAATCCCCGGCCAGTGAGGCCGCAGTGGCAAGCTTTTCAGCGCTGACAAGCTGGTCATGTGTGAGACGATTAATGGTTGTTTCCTTAGCTGTCGAGAGTGCGCCGACAACATAGTCAGTGTCCGGCAGCTCGCCTCTGAATGTGCGAATATCGGAGCATTGCTTCTCCAGCTCCTTGAAAAACATGGTGTTCGTGCCGACAATAAGTTTGGGATAAGCCCATTTATCGTTCCATTGACGAACGATTTCGCTTATTTCTATGCTTGGCGGATAATTGTCGACACCGTTGTGAATATATCGCATGACACTGAAAGGCGTGTTTTGTTTCTGCATCTT
>CAZIAN010000805.1:0-2071 GCA_964537355.1 uncultured Pirellulales bacterium
ATTAAATTCCTCCTTTTCTGCACGCAGTTGAGCGACATCAACACCTTTAACCATTAAAGTGGCCTGATTAAATGCATTTTTTATCGCATCAAACATGTCATCCAAATTATTTGAGTTTTTCTGTGCCAGTCCTAACTCTACTAACACAAAAAGCCGTTCTTCAAACAGACTTTGCAATTCGGAAGACTTTATACCGTACTCTGTAACACATGCCATAATACGTTGTTGCAAATTGTTTATCTTTTCCTGGTGTTCTTTGGCAAGATACATCGTCTCTTTTGGATCTGTTTGATATTTATTCTTAAAAATTTCAAACAGACTCTTAAGGTACGAGCATGTTGAATGTGCTTTTTCAAGCAGGTTATTAATATCATCTAATTCTAAACCAGCTTTCCCAAATTCTTCTTTCAATCCTTCAACAACAGTTGATTGCTCTTCTATGGAAGGTAATCTCCGCCATTTGCGAATAACCCATCCTATATTTTCCACTTCCTTTAATAACGATTCCGCTTTTGACAATTGTTCTGAAATATCGCTAAGCTTTTGTTCTATAAGGCCCTTTTTCAACTCTAATTCCTTTATTAGCTCTTCAATCCTCGAAATCTTAATCAAATGGCCTTGAGCAATTTCCGCAGCTTTAGCAGCTTTGATCCAATAATCAGTCCGTGACTCGTTTTCTCTTAACTCTTCTCTCATTCCCACTAAATCATTATTGATAGTGCCGATTATATTTAATTCTTTCTCCATAGATGAAATATCTTCTTTGGCTTCTATCACCCATTCGTAGATATCAAGTGTCTTAGAAACTTCTTTTACTTTTGTCACTAACTCGGTAAGTTCGGTTTCAAGTTCTTGTTTTCTTTCGGCAAGTTTAGCTGAGCGTCTTTCTACATGAGTGCTCAATAATAATTCTTTATTGAATGTTGTTGGATCTTTTGGCTGACCAACGCGAATCACCTTGCCTTCTACTAGTTGTTCTTCATCAATGAAATCACCAATTATTTTAATAGCACCGTCCACAGCAGTGTTAGTATGAGACACAAGTAAAGCTGTTCTATCAGCCAGATATAATTCTTTGCCTATACTTCCAATAGTCCACGTTTTGCCGGTTCCGGGAGGCCCCCAAATAAAAGTAATATTACGATTAAGACTTGATGAAACAGCAATTCGTTGTTGTTTGTTTAAATCTCTATCACTATCACTTATTTCAGATTTGTATGGTTTTTCATCAGTGAAATCGCCAAGTACGCGTTCACCTACAGGATTTGTAGTGTCAGCTTTCGACTCAATCCGTTCGATTAATTTACGCATCAAAAAGGCAAGGTTGCTCTGCAATCGAGCATTGGGAACAAACTTCCCAAGATTTTCAGGAATACTCAATGTGATTGCCATACCTTCAATTGAAATGATAACCACTTCTATTGGATTTCTTCCAGGCACATAAAGATCGCCCGGCGTATCTCCAGGCAAGTTAAGAGCATTTTCTACATCGAAAATATATTGGTATGATTTTCCTACTTGAGCTATCTTTCTCCCATTTATTAATTGAACCGCAGAACTTGAAGCATTATTAGTGGCAGCGTTAATTTCATGGAGAAGAGCTGTGCGAAACTCAGCCAGTTTTCCTGTCAAGGCAATTTCATCGTTACTGTTTATCATAAGACCGCCCGCACATTTCCGGAATTATCCCTGATAAGACGCAAAACCTCTCAAAAAAACCAACGACTATTCCCCTTCTTCTCTCGTCCCTCGTCTTTCTCCCTTCATCCCTCGTAACAAATCCTCTCAAAAACTAAATTCCACCGAAGCATTTTACCGACAATCCCGTCCAAATAAAAGACAATTCTCAGATCAGGAGTTTACCCGGCCTCAGACGGGGCCATCCGTGAACGGATTGCAAATCCGGCTTTCCTTAGACGGACCACCAAAAACCAACAAAAACTTGCCTGAGCATCGCCGTTGAGCTTGCCCTCGATGTATGCTAACTTGACTTTCTGTCGGGGGAACGAATCAACAACATTCTTGCCCTGTTTTTTGTCTTTCTCTTTGTGCCTTTGTGCCTCTGCTCCTT
>CAZIAN010000806.1:0-2070 GCA_964537355.1 uncultured Pirellulales bacterium
TGTCCAGTCACGCGGGTAAATCAATGTCAAAGTCGCCTCGGATTTCCCAACACTGTTGTCATAGGACATTGGCATCGACTGCCTGCCAGTATGAACGATAGTCTGCTCGGCAAATGGAGGATCCAAATTACCAACGACAGAGCCGTTTACAGCCGGATTGTCGAAACCGTCCAGCCAGGCATTAAATATCCTGTTGCTGTCGGGTTCATCGGGATTAATGTCGTTGTAAAGCTCAAAATCGTCCACAATAAGGAAGTTGGCCGTCGTAAAGTTCCAAACACGTCCTATCCAAGGACTATCAGGATTGAGATTATTGACCTCATCAACTCGCCAGTAGTAAGTCGTATCCCAATCAAGTTGCCCGGGTTCATAGCTCTCAAAACCAATATCTTTTGTGCCTTTGTATTCAGGCGAGCTGGTATCGGCGTTTTTCACAGCATCTTCATCGGTGCCGAAATAGACCTCATGCGAAGCTACCGCCTCGCCGACACCCCAGCTAAGTATTGCCGTCTGCCTCACATCGACAGCACCGTTAGCCGGGTCTGGGGCACCTGCCCTGACCGGCGGCGAGAACGCTGCAGACGGAATTATCGCCTTGGGTTCACTGGCGCTCTCCCAGATAAGGTGGGCCTCAGCGTCTCCATCCTCGTTGAACCACTCCATCCGAACGCTGTACCGCTCTCCGGCAACAAGTTCGATAGGCTCGCCCCGGGTATCAACCACTCTGTTTACCCACGCCCACTTATCTACGATTAACTTATCATCAATCCACACCCTCGATCCGTCGTTCGTACGCGTGTAGAAAGTATATACTTCAGAGAAAGCAACCTGTATTTCGCCTCGCCAGCGCACCGAGAAGAAGTCTTCATCAACTACATTTGGCTCCGGCGAGTTGGTACCGTAATCAACATCAATCGAGGAATCGCTCCGCTTCAGAACGGGCTGACCGCTTGGAATCATGGTGTTGAAGTACTCGCCAATAAGCCCGCCACCCGGCACGGCCGTGGTGAAACTCCAGACCTTGCCGCGGTGGACGGCCAGGCCGTCAGAGCTGTCAATACGCCAATAATAAGTCTTGCCCTGTTCGAGCTGGCCGGGTTCATACATATTCGCTATTATGGCAGCAGCGCCTGTCGCGCTGTTGACATCCTGGAAATTGTCACCGAAATACACATAATATAAAGCCCCTCCCACTCCCGGATCCCAGGTCAGGCCCGCATCAGGTTCCACAAACAGCGATCCATCGGCAGGCGCCGGATGCCAGGCAGTCTTAGGTCGAACGCTGAAGCTCCAAATGTTGCCTTTCCAGGGGCTCTCAGGTTCGGTATCATTAACCTCATCGATTCGCCAATAGTAAGTTTTACCCGGAGTAAGACCATCCGGAAATGCAAATCCCGGAAAACCCAGTGTAAAAGGAGTTGTGGCCTTGCTGCCCTGGAATGCGCTTTCTGCTCCGCTATCCACATCACCAAAATTATCTGCGATATAGACCTGATGCGAAGTTGCGAGGTCACCCGATGTCCAGCCCAGATTGACCCATGTTGAGTCAATAATGACGCCGTCTGCAGGATCGGGCGCCAACGCCTGTGTTACCGTGCCCCCCGGATTTTCCATTAACGCCTGGATGTCATCGGCGCTCAGCGCGCGGTCATAAATTCGCACATCGTCTATCATCCCGTCGAACGTTCTGCCCGTGTTGTTCAGATCGTATCCAATCCGAAACTCTCCTCCGCTGGATGTGTTCATCGCTCTGGGGGTTCCTCCGGGATCGATTGGATCCAAATTGCCGTCCACGTAGAGTTTGATTTCACTTACGTCCGGGGAGCCGTCATCTTCAAGCACCGCTGCAACGTGATGCCATTCGCCATCCACCAGGTCGGTGGTGCCATAGGTATTGCCCCGTCCACATTCAAGGCGAAGGGAAGCAGGGCCATTGTGAGTGCGCATGACCCACTTCGTTCCTTCCCCGCTTGGGCCCCAGGTTAGGATGCTCGCCGAAGTTTTGTTGACATTGATCCATGCAGCGCTGGTCCGTGCATGTGTTCCCAGTATTCCTTCATAGCCGGGCAC
>CAZIAN010000807.1:0-2065 GCA_964537355.1 uncultured Pirellulales bacterium
AACACTGAGAATAATACTGCCGTTCCACAGGCATAACCTGATATGGCGTCTACAGGATTAATTACGTATGCTCTATAGGTCCATACGAATATTACCAGGTATGAAAGTATGAAAATAACCGCTGTGTGCCCATACTTTTCAGAAGCCCAAAAAACAGAAACGAGAATCCATGTTGATGAAAATAAAAATAAAAGAGCCGAAAAGTACAAAAAGTCTGTAATTGAGAAATGCAATATATTTATCAAAAACGGGTATGCCAGAGCAGAAATAATTACGGATAAAATGAGACTATGGGCCATGCCGATGATGATGCCTCTTGACACGGCGCCCTCTTCGACGATCCGATAGATAAGCACCTGCATGCCCGCCATGCTAACCAGACTTAAAATGATAGCGGCGATGATAGTTATCGCAAAGATATTATATTGCGGTTGTGTGAATGAAGTAAGCTGGGAAAATAGGGTGATTGAAACAACCGTTATCACTATCGAAGGCAAAATAAAAAGTATTGCCCGATTAAAGCTGGGAATTCTGGGCCCGGCTTCGATGGTTTCTTTCATTTCAAATCCTGTCCCGCTCATTTAATCAGCCCTTTGTAAAGATTAAGGACATTTTCCGCCTCTTCGCCTATCGTATATTTTTCGCGGGCAACTTTGGTGGCTCGCTGCCCCATCGTCATTCTTAGGTCTTTGTTTTCCAGTAATTTATATATCGCCTGTGCCAGGCTTTCCGGTTGACCGGGCGGAACGACATAACCCAGGCCATCTGCAAGTATCTCAGAGACGCCGCCCACATCGGTACAAACACAGGGTAAGCCGCAACTCATAGCTTCCAGCAAGGCATATGGCACTCCTTCTGAGTTTGAAGATAATGTAAAAACATCCACCTTGTGATACCACTCTACTGCATTGGCATGTCCAATGAATTTAAAGCGATCTGCTATCCCGAATTTCTCCACCATTTTTCGGCACTCATTATAATATTCTTTATCTTGAATCTCGCCGACCACGACAAAATCGGCCGGGAACTTATCACAAATAATTTTCGCTGCTTTGATAAGAGTTGTAAGCCCCTTAATGGGAACAACTCTGGCAAAACAACCTACCAATAGCTTATGACCATTTTTACCTGGTAAAGGAACGAACTTGTCTGTTTCTATTCCGTTGTTTATCATTACTATTTTGTCCGGGTCTGCCCCCATTTGTTTTTCAATAGCCATATGGCTGTGGCATGGTGGCACAATTTTATCAGCATATTTGTATGTAGTTTTTACCAGGGATTCTGAAAACCTGATTAATTGTCTACGATACCATTCGGAAACGTTTTGTCGGGACAATTCATCGCGCCGTTCCACAAGGTACAGGCCTTGCTCCGAGACGACCAGGGGACTGTGCCTCACCGCTTTTGCCATTGAGCCGGCATAACCGGCAAAACCGCTGCTCAGACAGTGGTAGACGTCTGCCTTTGGAATCTCCCGAATAAATTGCATACTATCCATTAGAATTGAATTAAGCCCGTTAAATGTCCAGAAATATTCTGCGAATGAACCTTTCGGGTAATTTTTACGGTAGGTATCAACAACAAAATCCCAGTAGCTCTTTGAAGCCAGCCACTCTTTGCTGACCGAAGCGACGCCCAGCAGCCAGACAATGTTTTTAAAATCTGCGGGCTCTCCATCCGCGGCATTATTTAAAAGCTTAACCAGAGCAGACGAGACTTGTTTTGACACAATTTTAGTATTTTCCACCGTTTTGGTCCTTATCAGTGGTTTAATTATTACCCGGTCCACGTTGGGAAATTTCTCGTATACCGGCTTCCAGTTGTGGTCTGCGGTGGGCGTAATACAAAAAACATCAAATTTGACATCTTTCAAAGCTTTAATAAGCATATGCGCCCACTCACTCAGACCACCCCGAATTATAGGGTACGATCCTTCAGATATAATACATACTCTCATTAATTATTCATTTATCTCAATTCAAAATTAGTCTCAATTTCATATTATGGCTGTTTAAATAATAAGTATATTCGTATTGCTGCTTACTTCACGCTGAAAATATCACTA
>CAZIAN010000808.1:0-2059 GCA_964537355.1 uncultured Pirellulales bacterium
GAGTTTCGAGCGACTTCTATCAACAATCGGGCCACAGGATGCGGAACAGAATATTTACGGCCAGATTGCTTTCGGAATGGACCACGCAGACTACCTTATGATGCGGGCGCCGAAACCGACTCTCATTTGTGCCGCGACTAATGACTTCTTCGATATTCAGGGGGTCTGGAACTCTTTTCGGTATGCCAAGCGTCTTTACACGCGCATGGGATTTGCTGAGCGCATAGATCTACTGGAAAACGATGCCTCTCACAATTACAACAAGATCCAGCGGCAGGGCGTTGTAAGATGGATGGCGCGGTGGCTGCTTAAAAAAGACGAGCCGATTACCGAGCCGGAGATTAAACTGCTCAGTGATGAAGAAATTCAATGTTCACCCACCGGCCAGGTCATGGCGATGAAAGGGGCTCGGTCAACATACGATTTGAACAGGGACTATGAAAAGAAATTAGCCGAACAACGTCAGAGACTTTGGAAGCAAACACCTCAAAGTAAAATGCTTAATCAGATACGCGAAATCACAGGTATCCGCAAGTTAGAGGAGTTGCCTGAGCTAAAAGTTGAGCAACTGGATGTCATTGAGCGAGACGGGTGCTTCATTAAAAAAATGATTCTCAAATCCGAAGACGGTATTTTTCTGCCGGCCCTTATGTTTTTACCCAAACAAAGACAATCCAAAGACTTGGTATTGTATATAAATGAAAAAGGCAAAAATGAAGATGCCGGGCCGGGGGGAGCTATTGAAAAGTTAGTTAAAGCCGGACGGTCGGTTTTAGCCGTAGATATTCGTGGTACGGGTGAAACCGATCAGGTCACAAAGAGTACACTTGGAAAGGCGACAGGATTCGATTGGAAAAATGTTTATACCGCATATCTATTAAACCGGTCTTATGTCGGAATGCGCAGCGAAGACATATTGACCTGCGCGCGATTTCTGAAAGAGCAAAGAGACGGAGACGTAAACCTGGTAGCAGCAGGTAATGTTTGTGTTCCCGCATTGCATGCGGCGGCCCTTGAGCCGGATCTGTTCGGGTCGGTTAAGCTTATACGAGGGCTTAGCTGCTGGTCGGATGTAATCGAATCAGGTATATTTGTAAATCAGTTCGTAAACACCGTGCACGGAGCATTAAAAGTATATGATTTACCGAACCTTGCTGAAACTTTGGGAGATAAACTAATTATCGAAGAGCCTCTCAATGCCCTGGGCGAGCCGATAAATAAATGATGATTGAAAAAAGTATTTCTGTCTATCCTTAAATAATAAAACTAAAATTTTAGTTTTATTATTGTCAAATATGCAGAATTATGATATCATTCTACATAATAAAAGAAACTCTTTGTAGGGAGAACAAAGATGCCGAGGCGAGACAATTCAAAAAATCTGACAATCGTAGAGGTTGTAATAGTAGTTTTAGTGTGCCTGTTTCTTCTGGCCGTAGTACCACCCGCTTTCCAAAATACTAGAAGAGATTCTTCTCGTATTACTTGCCGCAGGAATCTGTCTGTAATTGGCCAGGCGATGATTATCTATGCCAACGATTACGATAATGAGCTGCCACGTGCCGGAGGCAGAAACAGCACGTGGAGTTTTGGCCTATCTAACTGGATGGCTGATAACCGCTTCGCCGCTTACGGCTTAGCCTCCGACGGCAGCGGCGGTATGGCCACGATCACGTCCAGCTTCTATCTTATAGTGAAGTACGCCGAGGTATCACCCAAAACTTTCATCTGCCCGGGCGATTCCGGGGCCACGGAATTTAAGCCGTCCGAATACGGAGCGGGTGACAGAGAGCTTATCGATCTCTGGGACTTTGGGGATTTGCCATCGAGGCATTGCAGCTATTCCTATCATATGCCTTATGGTCTTTACGCTCTGACTACATCGAGTGAACCGGGTATGGCAGTTGCGGCCGACCGGAATCCATGGATTAGCTCTTCCGCTGCAAAAGGTAAAGATTCAAGCTTATTGAGTTCATACAATCCTGAGGGGGGTAGAGAAGCAATCAAGATAGGAAATTCCATCGCCCATGATGAGGAAGGACAGAATGTCCTGTTTGTG
>CAZIAN010000809.1:0-2056 GCA_964537355.1 uncultured Pirellulales bacterium
GGCGGCTCAGGTATGATGTACTTCGACGATATTCGTCTGTATGCCCCGAGGCAGATAGCTCCGTAAGTGGAAAATCAAGAATTTTAGGAAATGAGGTTTTGTAAGAAAAGTTGAACGCTATCCCGATAGGTCAGGCTTTTGGCGCGTTTGGAAAGTTGGGAAAGTACGGCTATTTTATTTTTTTCAAGAGGACGGTCATATTTAGAAAAGTGTTTCAGTTATAAAGTATTGAGGACAGAGATGTGTTACAGTGATATACGTGGCATACGATGATTCCGGAAAGTTTTCGGGAGAGTGTTGGTAAACGAGTATAAATCAATTGAGTTAAGTCGCAGGGCGACTGATAGTAAGGAGAAAGTATCATGAGAACTCGAGTAATCTGGTTGGCAGCATTTTTTTTGATAGGATTAATAGTATCCGGCCAAAGCCATGCACAAGACGAGGTCGAAAATATACTTATTAACGGCGACTTCGAGGGCGGTGTTTCTGAGCCGTGGGGCACATACGGAGGGGCTACCACAGAAGTGGTTGACAGACTGGATGGCGCGGCGGTTGACGAGGATCCAATTGAGGGAAACTATTGTTTGCATATTGTGGTCCCGACAGCAGCAGCAAATTACTGGGAAACCGGTTTCAACCAGGGAGGGCTCGTTTTTGAAGCAGGCAAGATATATACTCTTTCTGTCTTTCTCAAGAGCAAGGAAGGTACCCTGGATATCAATTTCAAGCCTGAACTTGCACAAGACCCATGGACGGCACCTGTCGAACAGTCGTTCACTATGACTGAAGAATGGGCAGAATACACCATAACAACCGGTGAAATTTCTGAAGACATCACTCCGGCGGAGATCGTACTGCACATAGGTTATGCGCCCGGTGATTTCTGGATAGACAATATAAGATGGTACGAAGGCGAATATGTCGCACCATCTCTCGGAGATAAATCCTTTGCATCGTCACCGGTCCCGGAGGACGGCTCACTACATCCTGATACGTGGGCGAACCTTTCCTGGAAGCCGGGAGATAAGGCAGTCTCGCATGATGTGTACTTCAGTGACAATTATGACCTTGTGCGGGATGGCGCCGCCGAGGCATTTCAAGGCAATCAGGGCGAGGATTTTATGGTTGCGGGCTTTCCCGGATTTGCTTATCCTGATGGTCTTGTTAACGGAGCGACATACTACTGGCGTATTGATGAGGTCAATGACCTGGATCCGAATAGTCCGTGGAAAGGCCCTGTCTGGAGCTTTTCGATTCCTCCCAAAACCGGTTACAACCCCGACCCGGCTGATGCCGCCGAGCAAGTATATCCTGAAACAAAACTGAAATGGACGGCAGGTTTCGATGCTAAATTACACACCGTATATTTCGGGGATAATTTTGACGATGTCAACAATGCAGCCGGTGGTCAAGCACAGGGAACTACAGACTATGATCCCGGCACACTTGAACTGGCCAAAACTTACTACTGGAGGGTCGATGAGTTTGATATTATCGAGACGCATAAAGGCCCTGTCTGGAGCTTTACTACTGAAGGTGCCGTTGAGGCCCTGGCACCGGCTAACGGCGATGTGGATGTAAATCGGACACAGATTATTACCTGGTCACCGAGTGTCTTTGCTGCTTCGCATGAGGTCTATTTCGGCACTGATAAAGATGCCGTGAAAAATGCCGATACCGGCTCGCCAGAGTATAAAGGTACGAGAACCCTTGGTACTGAGACCTACGACCCGGGAAAGCTCGAACTCGGTGTCACCTACTATTGGCGTATTGATGAGGTCAATAGTGCCAATCCGGATAGTCCGTGGCCGGGCATCCTCTGGAGCTTTACGACATCCGACTCCCTTATTGTGGACGATATGGAGAGCTACAATGACATTGATGAAGGTGAGCCCGGCAGCAACAGGATATATCTTGCCTGGCTTGACGGATTCGACAACCCGGCTGTAAACGGCTCAATCGTTGGTCATGCCAATCCTCCATTTGCTGAGCAGAATATCGTTCACGGAGGCGACCAGTCGATGCCATTGTCCTACGATAATGCTGTTGGCAAATC
>CAZIAN010000810.1:0-2055 GCA_964537355.1 uncultured Pirellulales bacterium
TTGGCTTCGCCGTTTGGCTTCGCCGTTTGGCCTTGCCGTTTGGCTTCGCCGTTTGGCTTCGCCGTTTGGCCTTGCCGTTTGGCTTCGCCGTTTGGCTTCGCCGTTTGGCTTCGCCGTTTGGCTTCGCCGAACTCAGAAACTCGTTTCCCCCCGAGTAATCGGGAAGGGGTAAGCGAACACAAAAAATAATTATTATGAAGGACAAAAGATTCCCCGCCACTTGCGGCCTTCAATTGAAAGATTAATTCTTGCTATGCAAAACAAAAGGATAACCAAAAAACAGCGGTTTACCAGGGTAATTGAATATTTCACAGATACCATGCCTGAACCAGAGACAGAGCTAACGCATCAAAATCCTTATGAACTGATTATAGCCGTAATTTTATCGGCGCAATGTACCGATAAGCGTGTTAACATGATCACACCTGATTTCTTTAAGACTTTTCCCACGCCAGAGAAACTGGCAAATGCCAGCCAGGATGAGGTTTTTGCACTTATAAAAAGCTGTTCTTATCCGAACAATAAAGCCAAACACCTGATTGGTATGGCTAAAACCCTCATCCAGGAATTCGATGGAGAGATGCCAGATACAGTGGAACAGTTACAAATGCTGCCCGGGGTAGGTAGAAAAACAGCCAATGTTGTAGCTGCTGTGATCTATAACAAGCCAGTTATGCCGGTCGACACGCATGTATTTCGTGTTGCATCTAGGATCGGTCTGACCAACAATGCAAAAACTCCCTTACAGGCTGAACTCCAACTCACTGAACATTTCCCGGAGGAGCTCATTTCAAAGGCACACCATTGGCTGATTCTGCATGGCCGCTATGTTTGTGTGGCACGAAAGCCAAAATGTGAGGATTGCGGATTAACCACAGTTTGTAGATATTATCAAAATCAGAAATTATAGAAATGCAAATCCTCAGTCAGAAATCAGAATACAGAAGTCAGAAGTCAGAAGAGTGGAATAAAAAGCTGCATAAAAGGAATATAGCGAAAACCTTAACCCTAAATCCACACCTGCAACTCACTCATCACTACTCATGAATTCCGGCAATTTTCATCCAAATTAATCGTTGTTAATTAATATTGCCTCATAAATTTGATTATCAACATTTTAATCCTTTTATTTAGAACACTTTTATATTTTTGTATCACAAACAGTTTGAATGGTATACATGAATAAGATAATAATCTTTCTTGGCCTAATTGCATTGTGTGTAATTCCTACCAGCTATTCAATTAAAAAATTGGATTTCCGGGATGCCCGGTTAAACAATGTATGCAAGGAATTATCAGGTGAAGCATTGCTGTATTTTGTTTTCGTTGACAATACACAGGCAGCTCCCTGGACCGAGTTTGATATGCGATCTACCATCGATTCGATCCGATTAGCAATTGATTGGCTGCATGCACAAGCGAGAAAGGAAAAAATAGAATTAAATATTAAGGCAGATTTTTATATTGGAAAAGAGTTTACCACTGTGCGGAAAAACCTCCCTGAGAAGAGTATTTATGAATCTATTACTACGCCCAACATAAAAAATGGGATGGTAACGATGAACAAATGGGCCGACGGTATTGCCAAGGTAGTAGGCGGAGCATTGCCCATTCATACGAAAGATGGGTTGCCGGAAATTAAGAATCCGCGAAATAAAGAACGGCTTGTTGCTTACCTCAGGGATGAGAATCATACGGAAAGTGTGGCTCTCTTTTTCCTACTAAATAATTATTTCAAACAGGATATATCGGTCCCATTGAATATATTTAATACTAACGATGTTGAATTTGCGATCATAAGCTATAAATATCCCAGCGAAATTGCTCATAATTTTCTTAATCTCTATGGTGCTGCCGACCTGAATGAAACAATATACAGAAAGAATGCCGGTAAAATCAAAATCCTGTCTGAGGAATTTCCGGACGATATTATGCAGGAACCTGCGGGCAAGAACATATGGGATTTGAATATTGGTAGTTATACAAAGTACCTTATTGGATGGACCGACAGCTATGATCCCAAATATGAATCCCTTTTCACAGATAAGTTTGTGA
>CAZIAN010000811.1:0-2054 GCA_964537355.1 uncultured Pirellulales bacterium
GATGGAGGACTCGAACTAAACGTCTAACAAACGCATAACCAGCGGTTCCAAAGGACGACCTAAAATCCACCCATGAACCGCGGCGTTAAACAGTCAGGAAGCAGTCCATGGCACACGATAGCCCAATAGCTTTGTATAAATATAAAGATATCTCCGGCGACGGAGTCGAGTACTTCGAGGACATGCTACGTAACAATCGAGTGTGGTTCTCCTCTCCACTGAACTTCAATGATCCATTCGATTGTCGCTGTGTCTATGATGTCCGCAACACGCGTGAAGAAATCGTGTTGCGGAAGGCTGCATTCTTGAATAAACGAAACGGAGCTTCACTTTCAAACGCGCTTGTGGAAGCGGAAAACGAGATTCCTTCGGATGAGCGTGAACTGGAACGCTGGCAAAAACAACAAATCGATGGGCATTCTCGGAGGGCGGCAAACACCGGGATACTCTGCCTGACCCAGGTCTATGACAATTTCATCATGTGGACCCACTACGCCAAGGATCACACTGGCATTTGTATCAAGTTCCATGTTCGAGACACCCGCGCAGAAGATCACATTGATTTTATCGCTGGCGCTCTGCCAATTGACTATGCTGATCGTTGCCCACAGATCAACTTCGTAAAGGACGCACCCATTGATATTGTCCGTAAAGCGTTCTTGACTAAAGCTACTCCGTTCCGTCACGAGTTTGAATGGCGCATAGTTAAATATGATCAATGCGCCGGTTTGAAACCGATTCCAGAGGGGATCATCAGCGAGGTAATACTTGGTTGCCAGGTCGATCCCGCAGTTCGTGAACGCGTCGTAAATGCATGTGAAGAGTACGATGGAGACGTAGACATTGTGCAAGCCAGTCTTGATCCAGAAACATACGGCCTCCAGATGGAAGTAGAAAGAACTGTCTAACAGGCGGGTACAGTTGACTAGCTACACTTGCCGCTGACCCGCGGGAATTAGGAGACTCATCATGGCTCGACTATTCACATACACCATTCCTGTGGATGAGGGAGCGGCACCAAACCCCTTTCGGGGAATGTGCTCTTTGGCGATTTGCAAACCAGGTATTCGCCGTGTCGCAAAACCTGGTGACTGGGTTGCTGGCCTTGGCTCTAAAAATGCTCCCAGTGGCGACTTAAGTGGTCGTCTGGTCTATGCGATGCGCGTTGAAAAGGTGCTTTCATTAAAAGAGTACGACCAACAAGCAAGTTCAAGCTGGCAGCACCGTATTCCCAATGTTAGAAGTGCAGACTTATTTGAGCGTCTCGGCGACTGCATTTACGACTATTCCAGTGGAAATGCCGTTCAACGTCCAGGTGTCCATGGTCCAGACAACGTGAAAACCGACCTTGGAGGACAAAATGTTCTTATCTCCCACGATTTTTACTATTTCGGCAATCGTGCCATTCTGCTTCCCAATTACCTGTTGTCAATTTGCCACCAAACTCAGGGACATCGAAGTGATTCTAATACGCCTTTTTACGAGCAGTTTGTTTCTTGGTTACAAAGTCTAAATCTTGCTCCCGGGCAGATGTATGGTTGGCCTGATTTCATCGTTAACTGGGATAAAGTTTCATCTTGTGGTGGGTGTACAATTCGTAGGATTGACGGTGAAAATGACATATCATGCTAACCCATCATTCCACTGGACCTGCGTTAAATTCGCGCAGACCTGTGAATTCGTACGTTATCCGATTTGTTTAAAGCCCTTCCGGATTCGATGAGATTGAAAGGTATGTATGAAGTTCGCTTCTGATTATGAGGAAATGAGAACGACAGAATGCAGGACACAGGAGACAGAATACAGGAGAGGTAGGGTGCGATGAATCGCACCATATTTTTAATAGAATGGAAACATGCCGGGTTATAGACGATGGTTTCATGCGTGAAGGACATGTTTCTTTGCCGTCTTGACAATTATCCGCCACAGGAGATTTCGCAATGCGCAAGCTTCAAGGCTATTTCGCATTCGGCGGGAGAATAAATAGGAATAATTGAAATGGTGCGATTCATCGCACCCTGATATGGAACGACCTCTGTCAAACGATATTTTTG
>CAZIAN010000812.1:0-2052 GCA_964537355.1 uncultured Pirellulales bacterium
TCCCGGAAATCAAGCTGTTATTTCACCATTGGATTCGAAGAGGATTTTATGTTCCGTGTGGCATTTCACGAAACAGGACATTAAGGCAAGAATAAAAAAGGCCGGCTTATAAAAAACCGGCCTTTTTTCATCCAAGTTAAATTCCGGCAATCCTAAAAAGCATACTTCAGACCCAGCGTACACCAGGTTTCATCATTATCGGGATTGATAGAATCATCCATTGTTAACTGGTAATAAATCCCCGGAGTAAGAGTAACATTCTCTTTCAGCTCAAAATCTGTTGAGACACCGAAGACCGCATTTGTCCAGTCATGGTCCACACCTATACCCCTGGGATCAACGCCGTCGTTGAAAACGATTTCCGAGTGCAGCTTTAAGACCTGCTCGGGCATATTCGGCAACAAATCCTCTATCGGTAAGCCGTAATCGAGCATAAAGATATGGGCAAAACCCGAAGCAGTCCCGGGAGGGCCTCCGCTGCCGACAAACGTACCGCTTTCGGCAGGCCACAGCTTAACAAGAACATAGCTCGGGACTAAACCTTCCATCGGTAAAATCTTCGGGAAGGAGAGAACAGCGGCCATCTCCTGCAAATCGATGTCCCCTGACGCACCAGCAGCCAGACCATCCAGAGGCGCATCCGGGAAGTAAAAATACCTCCACCAAATCATATACTGAGTAGCATAAGATTCGTCCATGAAAAGGGCGTTTTTGTAGAACAGTGTGGCGTCCCATCGTTCGGTGGTTTCGTACCCGCTTGAATTAGCCCTGTGGCCTTGCAGGCTGACACCAAAGCCGGTGCCGTACAAATCCAGCATAACCGTCGGTTGAATTGCGCTCTTGTCCCCGAAGACATCAATACCTCGCCACAGATACTTACTCTGATAAGTAAGATCGATCGATCCATGCAGATCGTCCTGTGCCTGCACCAGAGCAGTTGTTGCCAATAAAACAATGGCTGCGAATAATACTTTCTGCTTCATAACATTCTCCTTCGTAAAATCAGTATTACTTAATAAAATCTTTCTACAACCTTATATTCATAAACCCCATAAAAGACTTACCATTTGCCACTTTTTCTCTTTTCAGCCTTAGGCAGATTTTCAAGACCTTTTGTGAACTTCTGCAATTCTTCTTCCGGCAGCTCGTAATCTATAAGCTTCCCGGACAGATATGCATCGTAGCCCAAAAGGTCCATCAAGCCATGGCCGCTGTAGTTAAACAGAATGACCTTCTCTTTGCCTTCTTCCTTTGCTTTCTTAGCTTCATCAATCACCGCGGCAAGTGCCTGGCTTGTTTCCGGCGCGGCGATAGTGCCCTCAGTTTGTGCCCATGTCATAGCCGCCTGATAAGAGTCCAGTTGATGATACGCCCTCGGTTCCAAAAGACCTTCCACAATCGCCTGGCAAACCAGCGGCGCCATACCGTGATACCGAAGCCCTCCTGCGTGAATCGGAGGCGGTATAAAAGCGTGACCAAGTGTGTACATCGCCAAAAGCGGTGTGGTGCAGGCCGTGTCTCCAAAATCGTAAGCGAAAGGCGCACGCGTCATAGTGGGACAGGCTGTTGGTTCAACCGGAATGATTTTAATATCCGCGCCGTTGATTTTATCAGCAACAAACGGGAAAGACAGGCCCGCGAAATTACTGCCGCCGCCCGCACAGCCTATAACTATATCCGGTTTTTTCTCCCCGGCCATCTCCAACTGCTTCTTTGCCTCAAGACCGATTATTGTCTGATGCAGCAGGACGTGATTCAGCACACTGCCGAGAGAATAACGTGTTGTGCCGGATTTGTCTGTTACGGCCTCTTCAATCGCCTCACTGATAGCTATGCCCAGACTGCCGGGCGTATCTGGCATCTCTTCAAGCACCTTCCTGCCGGCATTGGTTTCATTACTCGGGCTGGCAACGCAATTGGCGCCCCAGACCTGCATCATAATCTTCCGGAAGGGTTTCTGGTCGAAACTAATGCGTACCATATAGACCTTGCATTCGAGCCCGATTATCTGACAGGCAAAAGCAAGGGCGCTGCCCCATTGGCCGGCACCGG
>CAZIAN010000813.1:0-2045 GCA_964537355.1 uncultured Pirellulales bacterium
AAAAAACAAAGGCGTGTTTATGTTGTGACTGGTGCACAAGATGTCTAGAAGTGATTTCAAAACTGCTTTCATTGCGAGAATGAGCGAAATTTACTCTCGCAAGACGGAGGTTCAAAATCGCCGCAGGCGTAGCCAAAGCTACATGGAGGACGAATTTTGAGCCGACAATGAAGCGAGAGAAAATTGCAGCCGTTCGCAGCGGAAATTGAGTTTTGAAACCGTTTCTAAGCTTACAAAATTGAAGAGAGTGGAAAAATGAATACTCAAAAAACAAAAGAGAAAATAAACAGGCGTAGTTTTTTGCATTCGGCGGCAGGTGTGGGAGCGGGCCTTGTGTTTTCACCGATTGCTTCCAGCCAAGAAAGGAGTACTAAAAAACCGGATGATATAAACGTGGCTCTGCTCGGTGCCGGCGAACAGGGTAGAGTTCTTATGAATATATGTCTGAGGATTCCGGGCATTCGCTTCAAAGCCGTCTGTGATATCTGGAAGGCATACAATCAAAGACGCGCCTCACGCTTGCTGAAGAAATATCGCCACGAGCACAACACTTATACGGATTACCGGGACATGCTCGAAAAGGAGAAGGATCTCGATGCGGTGATAGTCGCTACGCCCGACTTCTGGCACTCGCCACACACTGTGGCCTGCCTCGAGGCCGGCCTGCACGTCTATTGTGAGACGGCGATGTCCAACACTATCGAAGGCGCCCGAAAAATGGTAGAGGCCGCTCGGATAACCGGTAAGCTGTTACAAATCGGTTGCCAGCGGCGTAGCAATCCCCGATATCTTTACTGCTATGACAAACTCCTGAAGGACCGCAAAGTCCTCGGGCATATTGCCGCCGTCTCCGGTCAGTGGAATCGGGTGGTAAAAACCCCTATGGGCTGGCCGAGATGCACTTCTCTTGATCGATCTACCCTCGAAAGATACGGCTACGAGTCTATGGCTCAGTTCCGCAACTGGCGGTGGTATAAGGGGACAGGAGGCGGTCCGGTCGTATCATTCGGATCGCACCAAATAGACGTCATCAACTGGTTTCTTGGTGCCAATCCCTGCTCCGTTATGGCTTGCGGGTGTACCGGCTACCTCGACAAAAAGATGCACCAATGGTATGACACCATGATGACTGTTTACGAATACGAAACCGATCAGGGACCGATCTGCGTATACTACCAGATACTTAGTCACAACGGAAACGACGGGTGCTTTGAAAGATTCTTTGGCGAACAGGGGACATTGGTATTATCGGAGACTGCCAATCGAGCAATTGTTTTTCCGGAATTGATGAATCCCGGCAACAAGGTTTGGGCCAGGTGTGTCAAAGAAGGCTGCTTGGTTGGTCATGACGAGATGATGAAAATGATAGACAATCTCACGGTCGAGCAGATCGCAAGGAAGTTTTTTGTTGCGGAAAGTCTTCCCTTACCGTGGATCGACAATATCCAAAACATGGCCAAAGGAATAATCTGGCCTGTGAACCGTCGAGTTCTTACTGTGCCGGTGGAGATGAACAAGCCTTTTCATCAGCCGCACCTGGAGAATTTCTTCGATTCTGTTCGCGGCAAATCTAAGCTCAACTGTCCTGCTGAAGTTGGGTATGAAACGGCTGTGGCGGTACTGAAAGTAAACGTCGCCGCCGAAGCCGGACGAAAACTCGACTTCGAACCGGCGGAATTTAAGGCCTGACAAAGCCCCGCATGAAACGACGAGCTATTTTTTTTAGCCGAAGTTGTAATGTTTTTTTACGGCCTTGGCGACCTGCCATGTGCATTCGAGGTCAACGGGGAAAACCACAAGGTCGCCCACCCCGAAGCTTACTGAGTCTTTGCCGTCTGTAACCGTTACCTCGCCTTCGAGCAAAAGGCACGTTTCTTTTTCCGTGTATGCCCAGTCGAACGTGCTGGGCTGGCAATTCCATATAGGCCAGTTCTTGCAGGCCGCAGCCTCTTCTTCTGAAGGCTTTTTGATAATAACATCTTTTACGGTTGGCATATTATTTACTCCTTTTGACTATTATCCATTTAGACGGTATTATACCGCAC
>CAZIAN010000814.1:0-2044 GCA_964537355.1 uncultured Pirellulales bacterium
CCGGGGACGACGGGAAGCTCAGCCCTTTACACATACGAACATTTTATTCAATGCCGCGATAAGCTAAGAGACGACGGTATTCTGTCGTGCTGGATTCCACTGGATTTGCGAGGTGAAGACCTTCAGTTGATATTCAAGACTTTTCAGGAGGCGATGCCGCACAGTTGTGTTTGGATGGCGAACAATTGTGTCAATAAACATGCGGTGCTGGTGGGCAGTAAATCTCCATTGAAAATTGATTTTCTGCAGGCCAAAAAAGCAGTTGAGCGTGAGGACATAGCTTCCGACCTTGCGGGGATTAATATTCACTCTATTTATGATTTACTTGATTGCTTTATTGTCGATGAAGGCGGGCTGCGAAGAATAGGAGGTTCGGCACCGCTCAATACCGATGACAGGCCACGACTGGAGTTCGGAGCAGCAATAAAAAGAGAGGAGGAAGGATGTTTGATCAATACTATGAAGTGGTTTTCGAGAGAACACTGCTCTGTCTTGCCATATCTTGTGAACCTCGGTGATACGGCGGAAGAATCGCAACAGGTCAAATCTACTTTTGAACAATATTACCAAGGAACAAGCCATGCTCTGAGGGGGCTTCTTGGGATGTTATACGGTGACCCACAGATTATGAACACTGAATTCGAGAAGGCACAACAAGCCAATCCGTTAGAGCGGGATGTTCAGAGCTGTCTTGATGAAATGAACCTGGAGATAAAGGCGCTGGAGGAGGCTGTAGGACGTACGCCGAGGAAACCTATCCTGAGATCACGTCTTGCAAAAAGGTATCTTCTTTTGAATAACTACGAAGCAGCCGGAGAACAATACCAAAAGTTTTTGGAGCTTGAACCTGAGAATGCCGCGGGGTGGACCAACCTGGGATTTTGTTATAAAATGCTGGAGCAGTTCGAGAAATCGATTTTGGCTCTAAACAAAGCAATCGAATACAATGATAAGATGGTTCCAGCTTATCGTAACCTGGCTGATGTATATGAGAGGCTTGCCCGGTCGCACTTTATGCAGAAGGAATACAATATCGCGCTGGAAAACCTGGACAAAGCATTAGCTTTAGTCCCGAAAGAATCTCCTGCGTATAAATATCTTCAGGAAAGAAAAGCAATTGTGATACGCGCTATCGAAGAATCAAAGCGCTGAGCCGCACCCGGTAAAAAAAGTTAAAATAATTACTTACAATTTAGGAGGTCATAAAATGTCAAATGTTTATATCGGCGTCAATATGGAGTTTGTGCGACATGCCGACAAGTCGTTCGAGTGGGGAGTGGAAAAGGCCGCGGAGTTAGGTTATGAATACGTAGAGCCGATGGTACACTGGGGGCGAGAGTTGTTGAGTGAGGCAGGCTATTTTCACAGTGTATCCATGCTGGATGATCCGTACCGGATTAAGCGAGCATGTGAAAAGGCCGGCATTAAACTTTCCGGCCTCTCGGCACATACACCATTGTGCAAACCGGAGATAAGTACGGAGTATCTCAAGCAGTCAATCCGATTCGCGGCCGAATGCGGTGCGCCTGTTGTGAATACAGACGAAGGACCTAAACCTGCGTGGACAACTGAGGAAGAAGACCACGTTCTGATGCGGTATGTTTTGAAAGAGGCGGCGGCAGTAGCTGAGGCCCGCGGAATACTGATAGGACTTGAGCCGCATCAGCAGTACAGCCAGAACCCGGATGGTCTGGACAGGATTTATAATCTGGTTGATTCGGAGGCCATAGGAATCAATTTCGATACCGGCAACAGTTACCTGTCCGGCCACGACCCGGTTGAGTGGCTCGAAGGAGTCAAGGACAGATTAGTCCACCTTCATGCCAAGGACATTTCCTTGCAGCAATCCGAGGACGAGCGAGGTAAAGTAACCGGTACACCGGTGGGCTGTGCCTGCGGCGAAGGAGTTATTGACTGGAAAAAGGTTGTTGAGATATGCAAAAAGCTGCCTCGGGACATTGTTTTCAGCGTAGAATGCGGTACTATAGAACAGGCTGAGCGAAGTATCAGTCACCTTAAAGGCCTGGTATAATTGTAGCGGAAA
>CAZIAN010000815.1:0-2043 GCA_964537355.1 uncultured Pirellulales bacterium
GAACATGCGTCTGGGCTCCGGCATTGCACGGGTGCCGCAGATGCTGCGCCAGGGTTACGACCGGCGCCTCGCCATCGGACAGCGCCAACGCGACATTGGTGATGTAGTTGTGAGACACATCGCGACCAAGCGTGTGCCCGTCGATGTACAGGGCCGTATAGCCCGTGCGGTCGATCCTGTTGTTGTACACTCTGGCGAATGGGCCGCTGATATAGATGCCGTGGCTCGGACCATGCATTAGATCCCCGCCGAAATGCTCTGTTCCCGTCGCATAGACATAGTTACCCTCGACGCGACAATACGAGGCGTCGCCCCCTACGCTGATACCACGAAAACAAGAGTGCCTGACCGTATTGTTGAGGACCCGATTGTTGTTGCAGATTCCGTCGGTGCTTTGCAGATAGATACCAAAAGTGAAAGCGTGCTCAATAGTATTGTTCTCGATCGTCATATTGTTCGTAAGATACAACCAAATGCCATACCTGTAAGCGTTATGCATCGCAAGTCCGCGCACGACATTCCACTCGGTGCCGCCGTAGGCTTGCAGGCAATAATCCCGATACGTAAACTCCACACCCTCCGCGACATCGTCTTTGGGCCATAGGAAGATTTTTTTCTCGGCCGGATCATACGCCCATTCGCCTTCCTCGTTGATCTCGCCAACGATACTGGTAATGTAGTATCCGAATTGCGTCGACATGCCATACCGGGGACTCGTTGCCAGGGTTATCGCACGTCGAGAGAAATCCGTAATAGGGATCTGGTCAAGATGCCATACGCGCGTCTTCACATGGCATACCGAACCGACAAAATATCCGTCAGGCTTAGAGAGTGAACTGTCGGTGAATGTCCTCTGCGGATCGGAAATCCCCGACGGATAGAACCACCCCGTGTCCGGATACCGTGAGCGATTAAGCAACTGGCCATGCTGAAAGACCTGTCTGACCGCAAATTCACTATCGGGGTGGGACCACACCAGGGCCGATACATCCGCGACGTAGATATGGTCCCAGTATGGATTCCCGTCACAATCGCCGGGGCCGGTGCATTTGTGCCAGTTTGTTACGGGTTCAGCCGCATTAATGATGACCTTACCTTCGTCGCCGGGGTAAGCCTGGATCCTTATGGGATGCGCTTGCGTTCCGCTTCTCGTTAGGATTACGGTTTCCCGGTAGGTTCCGGCCTTTATCAGCAAAGTGTCTCCCGGTTGCAGCGATTGCACGCCCCTTCCAATCGTCTTGAAGGGTCGAGCTTCAGTCCCGGGATTGCTGTCATTGGCGACGCGATTTTCTCCATCGACGTAATACACCCCCGACCAGAATTCATCCGCCGGCATGGTGGTGAAGCTCCAGACGTCACCTTTGTGCGTCACAGTGCCGTCGAAGTCATCCACGCGCCAGTAATACGTCCTGGCGAATCCAAGCCCGCCTGGGTAATACCGGTTCAGCATCTGAGATATTCCCCCCACAGCATCTTCCACGGTCTCGGGGTCGTCTCCGAAGTACACCGTGTGCGTTTCTGCACCACTACCAGCCGACCAAATGAGAGTTACGTACGTGTTGACTAATGTCTCACCATCGCCCGGATAGGGACTGAAAGCCTTGCCGGAGGGAACGAAGAAGCTCCACACGTTGCCTCTATGCTTGGTCATGCCGTCGGCCTCGACTTCATCGATGCGCCAGTAATAAGTCGTCCCGGGAACCAGACCGTCCGGATAGGGACATCCGGGCACCCCGACAAGAAGTTCATTCGAGGACCAGTTGCCCTGGAAGGTACCGCCGGCGCTGGCGTTAACTTCTGCGAAGCTCTCGCCGAAGTACACATCGTGCGAGTCGGCTGTAGAACCCGGCGCCCAGCTCAGGAGTGCCCACGTATCCAGATGGAATGTGCCATCAGCCGGCTCGGGATCCGAGGCGTAAGGCCATGCCTCACCTGCCTCTTCCATAGCGGTCAGAATCTCAATCTCCGACAGAGCACGATTGTAAATACGGACATCATCTATCTGCCCGAGGAACCAGTTGCCGCTGGCATCCCAGACACCGC
>CAZIAN010000816.1:0-2031 GCA_964537355.1 uncultured Pirellulales bacterium
AAGCCGGATGATTTGCCCGCCTTTTGTACGGCTGTTTTACGTGCACTGGAGAAATAGCCGGCCGAACTTAATCCAAAACAGATGATATATATTTTGATGACGAAAAAAAGCTTTTCCGATTCGAACAGGAGCGTTTTTATATGAGCAAGGCTAAAACTGCTAAAAAGAAGGATACGACGCCTGTAGTGCTGGTTGTGGATGACAATCAGCAGAACCGTGAATTGCTGCAGGCATATCTTGAGGACGTGGACTGCCGGGCGATCCCCGCGCACGATGGGCCGGAAGCGTTGGAAATTATCGCTAAAAATCCTCCCGATTTGATTCTGCTGGATGTGATGATGCCTAAGATGAGCGGCTTCGAGGTTTGCAGAAGAATCAAAAACGACCCCAAAACCAGCGACATACCCGTCATTATGGTTACGGCACTAAATGAATTCGGCGACATCGAACGCGGCATCGATTCGGGCACGGACGACTTCCTGAGCAAGCCCGTGAATAAGCTGGAGCTTTTGACCCGTGTCAAAACCATGCTGAAATTGAAACACCTGACCGATAAGCTCGAACGCACTCTGGCGTATTTAAACGAGATAGAAAAACAGGCACAAATGGCAAAATCCGAACCCGATAATCCGCTTCTAGAATCGTAACAACCGGCACACAACGCACAATCCCCACAACGAAAAAGCAAAATAGCACATCAAGTGACTAATTGCCAAAACCGGGGTTAATCCACCCTCATCTATTGTCGATACCTTGATTGTGATTGGAGGCGGGTGGAGACTCAAATCCACCATCATTATTGCAAATCATAAGATAGAAACTGGGTGCGGGTGGTGTATGAGTCGATTATTGGAAATTCTCGGCAGGGCGATAACGGTCGACACTGCTGATTTAATATGGCACTGGTTAAATGCGGTTAGACTTCCTGTGGAGGACAGCGAATCACCTCGACACAAGCAGTTGAAAGAGATGATCGAGCTGATGCATGCCATGAAGCTGGATGCCGCCGCCGAGCAACTGCGGATGTATCTCTTCGAAAATCCTTCCTGTACTCACGGCCGGCTGGCGGCGGCAGCGATTTTTCTGCATAACGGCCAACTGCAAGAGGCTATCAAGGAACTCAATTCAGTTTATATGCGCCAGCCGAACAATACGATGGCTCTCTATGCTCTCGGGTATTGTTATGAGCGGCTCGGCAAAGAGTCTCAAGCCGTGGAGTTCTACCAGGACTGTCTGAAGTTCAAAAACTATTTGCAGCTTCCCGCACAGCGGCTGGCAGCCATTTACTTTAAGAATGGTCAATTGGAGAAAACCATCCAGCAATATGAGCTTCTGAAGAATGAATACCCCGATGATATCTCGGCACTGATTTCGCTTGGGCATCTGTATATTGTCACTGGCCGGCATGCTCAGGCTGTCGAAACATTTAACACTGCGATTTTGATTCATCCGGACAATTTCCAGGTGCAGGATGAGAATATAGAACGGCTAATCGCCGAGGGGCAGCTTTACGAGGCTCTGGAGTGTGTTGAGGACCTGTTACAGGCCCAGCCGGACAAACCTGATTTACTTATGAGGCATGCGGACGTTCTTCGCATGATCGGCTCCACATCGGACGCCATCGAGCAATACGAGCATGCCCTTCAGGTCTGCCCGGATTTCCTTGAGGCTACTATCAAACTCGGGACACAATACCTGCAAGTGGAACAGGATCATCTTGCCGCACAACAGTTCAACAGGGCGGTTGAAATCAATGACAACATCGTCGAAGCCTACATTGGCCTGGCAATTGCCCAGAAATCATTTGGCAGCACTTCAGACGCCCTGGGCACGTTATCGCTGGCTGCGGCGATTCAGCCTAACAGCTCGTTATTATTCACGGAAACGGCTACACTGCGACTCAAGGACGGTCTTAAAGAAAACCTGCCGTATGATTATAAAGAGGATTATAACACTCTGACCGAAGCGGTAATTGCCGCTCACTGCCAGCATATCGCGCTTCGTCCGCAAAATCCGGATTTGCACTACAGG
>CAZIAN010000817.1:0-2025 GCA_964537355.1 uncultured Pirellulales bacterium
ATTATTCTGTGTCTTATTAATGCTCTCTGCTTACCTACCTTTGCATTATATACCGTTGCAATAAGGATCCCAATGAGAATTATTCAGATTAGAGTCTAAAGGTGTTACACTTTGCGATTGATACCAAAAAGGTTGTGAGATCTTTTCAGAGTATCAAAACCGTAAGGGCACATTCAAGTATTTTGGTTACATTGGCCTTTGTTGCACTTTATAGCGAGATGTTCAGGGCCGAAGCGAAATTGACAACCAGTCCAGGGGACTATACAATCCGACCAGAGGAGCCTTGAACACCCGTGCCTCCACATTACTGACGTGCGATGGTGTTGGAGACCGTTTATGAAGCTTTTCATGATCGAGGGCATTCCTAACCCTGGGGCGAAAGTCTATTCAATAATTGTGGCAAGAAGCCCAGTTATGAAAGACTTTTACCAAGATGTTGCAGAAGAGGTGTCTCGAAGGCATCTTCAGGGAAAATACTCGACATAGGAATAGGGCAGGGCCATATTCCGCTTGAGACTGCTCGAATGGCTCGGAATCTTGAGATTGAAGCCATCGACTGTCTAGTCAGGAGTTACTGGAACTTGACCCGATGCCTCTTCTGAGTTTGCAACTGCGTGATAGAGTGAAGCGATAAAATATGAGCATGTACAGACGATTTTTAGGACATTTCCACTGGCTAGCTTCTAAGGTTACTGCGTTAATTCCCAGGAAGCTCATTGCCCTGGTTTACGAGGTAATAAGCGAGTTCTTTGCGGATAATTGTGCACATCTGGCGGCAGCTATCTCCTTCTATCTCTTGCTCTCACTTTTCCCCTTTATTTTGGCTATAATTTCAATCACAGGTTTCATATTACGATCGCCTGAACTCGAAGCTCAGGTTATTGAGATGATTGGCAACTTCTTGCCGGTATCAGGAGAGTTCATTACTAGTACTATCCGGGGTGTGGTCAGTGCTCGCGGAGTAATTGGGGTAACAGCCACAATTGGATTACTATGGGGTAGTAGTTCGGTCTTGAATGTCATAAGAAAATCCCTGAACACTGCCTGAGGTATACGTCAGCGCCCCTTTTTGCATGCAAGGTTAGTCGAGCTTGCTATGCTGTTCGGGGCCACTTTTCTCTTATTTTTGTCTATTACCCTGACTGCTGGCTTGAGACTTATCCAAAGACTTAACCCGCCTGTCTTCCAGTGGCTTCTCTCAGACGGCGGGTCTTCATGGAGTTTCATAATATCTCTAATAAGCATTGCTTTTACCTACGTTGTTTTTCTCTTTCTCTATAAGTTTGTACCCAATACCAGAATACGGTGGCGGGATGTCTGGGTGGGAGCACTTGCGGCGACGTTTTGCTTCGAGGTCGCCAAGGTCGGTTTTGTCTGGTTTGTCCAGAATTACAGCACCTATAATATTATCTATGGTTCCCTTGGCGCAATAATTGCCTTGCTGATGTGGACTTATGTCTCGGCTGTATTGCTTCTCTTCTTTGCCAGGCTCACCTCGGTATATGCCAGGTTTATGTCTTCCGGTCAAATTGCAAGGCCGGCGCCACAGGCAGCAAACAAAATATTTCATGCCACCAGTAATAAGGCATAGAACTTTTGTGCACAGGCAACAGGCCAGGCGCCAGGAGCCACAGTCTTGACTGGCGACGCTGCCGATTATGAAAGCTCTCGATATATTCTGCAACGTCTCGAATTGCCTCCAGTCTGCTTCCGTAATGACGGTGATTAACAAGCTCCTGCTTGAGCTTTCACCCAAGACTCTCAATCGGCGCATTGTTGAAACAGTTCCTTTCCCGCATCAACCTTAATTCGCCGATTCAATGTTACAATCTTGCATTTTGTCACATTTAAGTATTAAGTGACGATTGAAGAAGTTGGACAGAAAGGTTATTATGATAGCATGATTTTGGCGCTAATTTGGCACCAACCATTTTTGGGGGTTGGGCCAAAAATAGCATTTTGAAGCTAAAACAGGAATAGGCACAAAACCCTAGTTCAGCTTTAAAATCACTAAGAAAATATCTT
>CAZIAN010000818.1:0-2024 GCA_964537355.1 uncultured Pirellulales bacterium
TTTGTTAAGACTGTCTTCCTCGGCCTTTGCCCTGACCGCGCCCCCTGCCGCCGCCTCGGTGACGACGCATGCCCATGCCTCTAAATTCGTAGTCACCGCCTTCAATTCTCAGTACTTTGCCGGTTATCAGCGCTGCGGAGATACAATGGCGTGCCCGGGCCAGAATTCTACCGTAGGTTTGACGAGATACCTCCATTAAATTGGCGGCGGATTCCTGATCCAGACCTTCAAAATCGCTCAACCTGACGGCTTCGAGTTCCTCAACGGACAGAGAAACCTCACCGGTTGCCGGAACGCCCTCGGGAATAAATGCTGTCAGTGTGGGATATCCTGATACAAATCTCGGCTTTTTGGGACGCGGCATGAATGTCTCCTGTTATGGGCATTTGATCGTAATATATCTATTGTTTCATATAGTGTCAATAAATATTTTGATCATATGCTCAAAATTATTCGCAGCCGAAATCTGAAAGATCTTGCCCGGGGAAAAAGTGAACACAATGCTAACGTAAGGTAGAATCGGCAGGGATCTTTCAAAGGAAGAGTTGATGAAACTGCTGGAGACCAGTCATTGGAACAAAGCGGAGGTCACCCGCCGACTGGGGGTCAGCCGCACGGCGGTATGGAAGTATATTAAAAAGAGGAATATCCCTCTGAAAAATTCCGTGGAGAATCTTTGAATATCCGGTCACACGCCCTTACCCCGAATTTCCGGCAGCAGACCGCTGCCATAGCTTTAGCCGGCTCAGGGAAAACCCAAAATTTAGGAGTTGATTTTTTTCTGGGCCGTAACGCCGAATTTTTTCATCCGGTTCCAGACCGTGACCCGCGAAATCCCCATCAGCAGTTTCCAGCGAAATTTAATCTATCGCCCCCCCTTAACGTGACGAATTGGTAAATTAAGTCAGTCGTATCGTTTTGTCCATTGGTAAGAGAAATGCCATTGTGGTATCGCCTATTAGAACCATCAATCAGCCTGCAATAGGCCGGATTTAATCCTCCGCGACACCACCTATGTTTTCGAGCAGGGCAAAGGTGCCGAGGTTCGGGTATAATTGGCCTTGATACGCCATCGAAATCCAGCCCTTCTCCTCAGACACAACAATAATAAGGGCATCACTTACCTGGCTAAGTCCAAGGGCGGCCCGGTGGCGGGTTCCAAGACCGAGGGCTTCCAATTCCTGATTATGCGGCGCTAAGGGAAGTAGGACATTTACTTTGTGGATTTTTGAATTCCGGATAATCATGGCCCCATCATGAAGCGGGCTTCCCGGATAAAAGATATTCTTTAAAATCGCCGCGCTGACAGGCGCATCGATAATAACTCCCCCTTGAAGATGGTCATCCAGGTTGTCTTCATGCTCTATTGCGATGATTACACCGTGACGTTTTTCACTCAGACTTGAAAGTGCAAGGACAACCTCCGCCGGAACTCTTAATTTAGAAGAGATACAGCATTTAAGGTGGGTCTGTAAGAGGTCCTGTTCTAATTGATTGAGCTCCACCCGTATTTCGTACATTTTCTGCAAAAGATCGCTCAGGCGAGAACACCGCTTCAGGCCGGGGATACAATCGTGGAGCTGAGTCACCCTGGATTTTAGCTCTTCCAGTTGTCGCTTAATCGTCTCTTCTTCACTGATTAGGTATTCATCATCTAACATTTAATTAGCTCCCGATGAGTATCTTGGCTTGCTCCAATAGCAGTGATTTTAAACGGTCGAGAGTCACCGGATAACCCTGTATCGGAATCCCCATCCAGTCCGAATACTCCATGAATTCCTCGGGCTGCTCAGCCATGTATTGATCCACATAGCCGATACCGTCCAGCACGATCGCCCCACCCGTATGCCTGGGAAAATTTTCGTTGGCCAGGCCTTTGTCCCACCCCTTGAAGACATTGTGTCGAAATTTGATCCAGCCCGGTGTCATCCACCAGACCTTTTCGCCCCCGGCTATTTCTTTGGCGATTAATTCGCGTTCGGCTTCGCCGGCGATCATGTCCATGCAATGGGTCGCCTGGATTC
>CAZIAN010000819.1:0-2023 GCA_964537355.1 uncultured Pirellulales bacterium
TCAAGCTCAGTAAAGCTTTGGAGTCTTCCTTGGGATCCTGGGATGATTCAGCGTTATCTCCGGGCATGGCCACTTTTTGGAGAATGTTGCCGGTAGCCGGTTCAATAACGTACAGCTGATTGTTTTTGCCCGAAGTTACCAGCAGTTCGCAATCAGGGCTTAACGCCAGTGCCTGAGGACGCAGTCCGGACAGACACACTTGCTGACCGGCTGGGCTCAGAATCTGGCTTGTGGGCATGATGTAGCGATTATTCGATACCTGACCCACCGGGTCAGTTTGCGATCGGACTCGGTCCAATGAGCAGCCGACCAACAGGCTCGCCAGCAGAACGCCCAAGACCCCAAGACTAATAATGATCCGGTGTGCTTTCATATTTAATACTTTGACTTAGGTTCGAAGATAGCCTCAATACTCATGGAATAAAATCCATCAAATTGCTTGGCAACAGACCTGCAACAAAGCGACACGTTAGTGATAAGATATTCGATTTCTACTTCTAAGGGTGATTATATCACCAGAGGGGATAACGATTCAAGAGAAAAGAGTAAAGCTGAAACTCTGGTCACAAGTTTGCACTTAACAAGATATGTTAGTGGGAGCTTTTCTTTTTGATATTCCAAAAAGAACTATATTTTTGATACATATCATTTCATCCGTATACTTAATCAATTACGAGTTTTTGTGTTGCGCAACCCAGCCTTTTTGCTATATGGATTTCGGAAGGTTAATATGCTCGAATTGCCTGCGAATACGGGCAAGAAAGATATCGCGAAACAGCTTCGATAAGGAATTGACGGGTATCAGATAGTCGTATCTGGCAGGTATCCATGTGCGTCCATCCGACGACAAGCCTCCGCTTGTGGCCAGGAAAATACGTGAAGATGGTATGAAAGATTTGAACACCACGTATGCAGAACCGCCATCTCGGCCACCAGACCACCGACGTAATGGGGATCGGAAGCCAGCTTGAGGATAGAATCAGCGGCGAATTTGATGAGCAAGCCATAGACTTCTTGCTGATACAAACGCATAAATCCACTGAACTCATGTATCAAAGTAAAGATCACATGATAATACGATATAAAAACGACCATGGACTACTACTCACAAGTCAGTGAGGAACAGCGCCAAAAAGCTGCTCAAGCTATAGACAACTTGATTGCAAATTCTGATGTTGTTTAGAAAAAGTACGTATGAGGTACGTATGAGGTCGATTTGACCGAAAATGGGCAAAAATGATGATCAAGCAAGGCAGGACAAGTCATTATAAACACGTCACTTACAAGAACTATCCCCGGTGCGACTCGAACGCACAACCTTTAGCTCCGGAGACCAATTTATCAATTTTGTAAATCCATGTCTTTTCATAACTTATGAAAACGGCCTGACTTACAGTATCAGAAATGCACCACATGCGCTGTATGTTGTGCGGATTTGTAGTATCAAATCCACACCGAAGCAGATTATGAGTATAGCACATTATTATATCGACTTCACTACTCAATCCTATGGTAATAATCAACAATTTCTGTCCTCAAGAAACTTCACTAAATTATACCCAACAGAATTGTAAGGGACATCAATGTCATGCATCTTTACTAGCTCGATAACAGCTCCATTTAGGGCATCGATTTGGGTTTGTTTACCAGCTTTGATATCTTGAAGCATAGATGATCTATGCTGTGCGGTATCCGGCACAAGTCTGCTGTAGAAAACATCGAGCAATGCCCCCAAAGGATTAAGTGCACAGTTGTAGAGCATCTTAGCCCAAAGGTATTTTCCTATCTCAGTTGTAACCTTACTTTGTATTCCACCTTCGCTTATGGACCGACATAGAGGTTCCATACATGATGAACCAACATCAAACAAATTGCCAATACGAATTGCATCTGCGTGAACGGTAATAATAACCGAATGTTCATTCGGCTTCTGAAATCCTGTAATGATGCGTGCGTTGTATACTCGATCTTTTTCAAAAACTCCACAGAAACTCACAGCCTTACATTTTTACCTTCGACATTG
>CAZIAN010000820.1:0-2023 GCA_964537355.1 uncultured Pirellulales bacterium
TAATTTGGATATGTTCCAGCGTTGGCGCTTGTATCCTATTGTCATGGTTGAAGGCTTTCCATTCAGAGGTTTGTTCTACGTTATTGGTGTAGCTTCTGACGAGTGGATGGAAGATTATTTCAATGATGAACGTTTTGAAAAATTGGATAGCTACGCTTAACGTTTGGCTTGCGCGATTACGTCTGGCGCGAGGCGGAGCGAATGCGACGCCGAGCCATGATTTTGCAAATCCTTTTATGAAGAAAGCTCAACTCTGAAATTTATCGAAAAATCTTTTCACTATCCGCTCAAAAATTGGCTTAAAGTCGGTGGTTGTTAGTTCTATAATTGCATATTTGTTCTTGTAGTGTGTTCCATAAATGGCAGTTTCTTTTACTGGCGGTAATTGTGCGTCATGGACGAATTTGCTACGCCAATCGTAAATTGTCTTTACGGTATCTCGAAAATTTTTATCAAGTTTTTCCTTATCGGAAAGTAAGGCACAATCATACTTGAAATGACAGTAGCCATTTCCATGCCCACCATAATCTATTGCGTAACAGTCCCAGTACTCAGCGTTATCGTAACATATAGGTAAGGCTTCCCAAACCATTTTAGAGCTATTTTGTATGACATAGGTTCTCAAGTCTTCTTCATTCTGAAAAGTGATACTCTCGCTTTGTGCATGAAGTTCCTGAATTTTCTTTTCCATGTCCTCAAAACTTGTGTTTGGCTCCATCTGAGGCATTTTAAAAGGCGGTAAATCTGGAACTTTCTGCATGTACTTTATTGATTTGATAAGTGCTATCTTCTCCTGTTCGTTCATAAGATTACATAAGAAACTGGTGACTTTTGTGAGGCTACCAAATTTCAAATTATAACGCTTTATTAAGTCATCCATAAGTAGCTTGAAATTGAATTTTCCTTCTTTAAGCACTTTTTCATATTCTTTTCTTATGCTTTTTCTGCTTACCCAATCGAAGAAATCGGTCCACATTTCGAAACCTGCGGAATGAACAGAAGATAGCTTCTCCATGATTGAAATAAACATTATTAAGACAATAAAAGAAGGCAATTCAAGCGGTTGCTTGCAATGAGGGCACGTTTCTATTCGCTTTGGAGGAAAACATTTTGGGCAAGTATAGAAATTAGCGGAGTGGTAATAATCGCCAATGTCAAGAAATAATTCAGCAATTTTTGGCTCCTTGAAATTATTGACATACTTAACAACATCCTCGACTGTTGGAAAAGCCTTTGGGAAGGCTTCTTGTGTCCGATAAGCGAATGCAAGTAAATATCTTTGGGCTTCTGGGTTTTGGTTGATGCCGTATAAATCGTTTCTAATATCCAATTAAGCTCTCCCGAGTTTGTTCTATTTACATCCTTCCTAAATAGTTTAATCCCAACTGCTACGCTGGCTTTTTGAAGTATGTTTTTCCGTCTGCTTGGCATACAAATTCACAGTCGTCTTTGATTGCTTGTTCTATTTCCTCTTGGGTAGTGCATACTACGGGTATCCATGTTAAGTCTTTCTCATCAAATAGGCTTATGTAGTGTTCTGTCATTCTGGTGTCTTTGTGTCCTAAAATTTTGCTAACGTAGATTAGATTATGTCTTGAAAGTTTGTATTCTTTGGATGCTTTGAAGCGTCTAAAATCGTAAAGCTGTATTTGTTTTAGTTCGGGCATGTTAAACTCGTCTGCTACTCGGTTTCGGTAGTGTCGGTACATATCGGACAGATTTCTGGGTTTGCAGTTGAATAATCGGCTGCAAGAACTTAGGTTCTTTTTCTTGATGTAGATTTTCAGCAGTTCTAAACTCTTTGCTTTCAGTTTGCCTTCTCGTCCGATTGTGTGCTTAGCTCCTGTAATACTTACGATTCCTGTGCTTAGGTCAATGTCTCTTATTGCTAGCCAAGTTAATTCTACGGGGCGCGTTCCCAAGTCTTTTGACATTGAAAGTTTTAAGCTCATTTCGAGTCTTGCGTGGTTGATTAAGAAGTCGATTAATTCTTCTTTTGGTGCTTTGCGTTTTTTGCTGTATC
>CAZIAN010000821.1:0-2021 GCA_964537355.1 uncultured Pirellulales bacterium
TAAATTTTCGACTCAAAAGTGTCCACCCGTCTAATTATAGAGGCAGGCTTTTTTTTGCCTGCCAGAGCTTGTCCTCGAATGTCGTAATCGGGGATCCAGAATTACCAGTAAGTACAAATTATGAGCATCAACTATCCAACTTTAGCTCACTTTAGGCACTGTAGCTCACTTTTAACTCATTCCCGCTCTACAACTGTAGAGAACTCTCTACAAATCACCCCTTTTTATGCAAAACAAACCCAATTTTCCTCATTTTTCATCCAAAAAAGGCGATTTCACGAAAAAACAAAGCCAATTCAAACCCAATTCAAAGCCAATAAAGCCAAAAACAAACCCAATTTAAGCCAATTTCAAAGCCAAACAAAGCCAATTTGGCGAAAAGGTGAAAATGATTGCTTTTGCGTGGATAAGGAGCTTTACGATTGTTTTTATGATTTACTCGCGAATTTTACCACCCTGAAGGGTGCCAATTCAAACCCAATTATCGAAGGATCAAAGCAGATGTTCGGAAACCTTCTCGGTATTTGGTTTTTCGATTACTCCTCTTTCGGTAATGATAGCTGCTATATCTTTTGCCTCTGTTACGTCAAAGGCAGGATTGTAAATATCAACGCCTTCCGGTGCAGTTCTTCTTTCACCGAAGGATGCCACTTCATCGGCCGACCTTTGTTCAATCGGTATCTCGGAGCCGCTTTTTATACTCAAATCGAACGTGCTCGAAGGCGCCGCGATATAAAACGGAACGCCGTGTTCTCTGGCGAGGATGCTCACGCTGTAAGTTCCAATTTTGTTTGCCGCATCACCGTTGGCCGCGATTCTGTCGGCGCCGGTTATAACTGCGTTAACCTTTCCCTGCTTCATCAGCCACCCGGCCATATTGTCACAAATCAAAGTAACATCAATTCCCGCCTCCTTCAGCTCCCAGGCCGTCAACCGAGCGCCCTGCAGCAATGGACGGGTCTCATCGGCATAGACCTTGAACTTCTTTCCGTTTTTATGTGCCTCGAACATCAACGACAATGCCGTACCCTGTCCGGCTGTCGCAAGCGCCCCCGCGTTGCAGTGCGTCAAAATCCCCGAGCCGTCTTCGATAAATTTCTGCCCGTTCTGACCAATCCGCCTGCACATATCCTCATCTTCTTGACAGATAGCATGTGCCTCGGCCAAAACAGCTTCCTGCAGGGCCGGTATCGTTGCATCAGAATTTGCTGCCGCAAATTCTTCGATACTTCGACGGACCCTCTCAAGTGCCCAGAACAAATTCACGGCGGTAGGGCGAGACGAAGCCAGATACTCTACGGACTCCGCCAGAACTTTAATTCCCTGTTCCAGGCTATCGGCGGATTGAACTTTCTGCATAGCAAGAACAAGCCCGTAACCCGCCGAAACACCTATCGCCGGTGCGCCGCGAACGGCAAGCGTCTTTATCGCCACAAAAAGCTGTTCGGTATCCCGGCACTGAAGTTTGACAAATTCACAAGGCAATTTCCGCTGGTCTATAAGCTCCAGAAAGCCGTCGGTTCCGCCAATCCATTTAAGAGTTTGAGCTATCATAAAAATTTTTCTCTAATATCGTGTTTTGGATTATCTATCGACCCTAGCGCCGCCGCCACCTATAACTTTTTCGACTTCACGCAAGCCGGCCGTGGTTGTATCGCCTGGTGTGGTCATTGCCAAAGCACCATGTGCGGCGCCGTAGTTCACCGCCTCGGCGGCTGTCTTACCGGCCATAAGGCCATATATCAGGCCCGATGCGAAGCTGTCGCCGCCGCCGACACGGTCATATATTTCGAGGTCCGGCCTGAGTGTGGCATCATGAAACTCACCATCGGCATAAATAACAGCACCCCAGTCGTTTACAGAAGCTGTTTTTGCATTTCGCAAAGTTGTGGCTACGACCTTGAAGTTTGGAAATTCTTTAGTGACCTGTTCGATCATTTTTTTGAAATTCGTCGGGTCGAGTTTGGAGAAACTTTCACCGGTTCCTTTTACTTCAAAACCCAGGGCGGCTGTGAAGTCTT
>CAZIAN010000822.1:0-2017 GCA_964537355.1 uncultured Pirellulales bacterium
CGCCATGGCGACTCCCAAAGCCAGAAAGGCCATCAACAGTCGCATCCCGCTACAGGCCTCGGCAACATCAAGCGGAGGCTCCAGCGGCTTGCCCTTGTAAAACACGTCTATTACCACACCGTTGGTCGCAGCTTCCAATTTCGGAACTAAATCCAATAAACCGCCCGCTACTGTGGCCGCCCATTGCCGCATCGGAATGGTCAGCTCCCTGTAATATCTCTCCGGCAACGGTACGGCAAAAATCAGAAAAGCAACCGGCAACCATGTATGTTTAACCAGTTTCCATCCACCCAGAAACAATACAATCGCACCAAGTACCGCTATCATATCGATGGAGCGTAAGTACCCATATTGGAGATGGACTATGTTAAAAGGATAAAACAGAATTCCGAAAATCAGAAAGACCAGACCGAGATAATTCGGTTTAAACTCGTCATTCCTGTCGCAGCTAAGAATCTCTTGCTTTTTCTGGTTTACGAAATATAAGCTAAAAAGCGGAATTAAAAAACCGTGCGACCAACTGCTGTCTATAAGCCATCTGTTTACAATACCTGCTATTTCATTACGAAAAAGAAAGCAGAACAATCCGGCTATTATCAATATTTTGATGTAATTATGCACCCCGAGTTCACGCCATTGATGCTTTGGAGGGGGCGCAGTTCTTCGGTGTATCCCTGTTCCCATTGCGTCATTTTTCACGGATTTGCCATTTTGCAACATAAAACAAATGGGAACCCGATAAAATGGGCTCCCTCTGCAATAAAAGAGGTGATATTGCTCACCATACTGAAAAATATAACTGTGGAATAATTCCCCGGCTCTATACTTTTCGCTTTATGTATATATTAAAACCAATCCGGGATAGGCCTGCTGGTACCGAAATCTCTGTCCGCGAAATTACGATCATAAACAAAGCCGAATCCGTAAGTGGCCCGGAACGCATTTCGCAAAATCGCACGCCATCTGGCAGTAGCATGTGTTCCAACGTTGATTAAATCGTGCGGCTTAATAAAGAAGTCCGGCTGTTCACCGCTGGCGATTTTATCCAAATCCACCATTACTATCTCTTCTTTTTTCCTGCCGATTCTTCTGATTACTTCACACCGTTTCGGCCATGCCAGAGGCCCCAGGCCGCCCGCAGCGGCTATAGCCTGCTTTAATGTCATCGGTCGACCCGTAAGAGGAATATATCCCGTACGGTTGACGTTACCCATAATACAGAATTCACCGACAATATCAACAGGAACAAAAATTGAATCACCGGACTTTATCACGATATTATATCGCGGATCTCCGGCAAGCAGCTTGTCGGCAGGAATCCTTATGAGCCGTGTCCCGGCACCTTTGGATTCCACTGCGAGAACCGGCGCCCCATCTTCGGGCGGAGCCGCCAATTGTTCGGCCGGTCCCATTTTTATAGCCGGCTCTATCGGCTTCGGCGTGCCGACTTGAACCGGAACCCATTTACCATTCTGGAAGATCCACTCGATATGCCCGGCCGGCTCTTTTTCCGCTTCCTCCGGTTTGGGTGTCCCAACCTGAACAGGAATCCATTTACCATTCTGGAAAATCCACTCGATATTCCCGTTCTGATCCAATAGTTCACCTGTCCCTTGCGGGCCGGTCGGTGCAACGGACGGTCTCGGCGTATCTTCGTTATTTACCCTCTGGCGGGAAGCCGGTTCCCGCGGCGAGCTGATTTCACGACCGTTATGCTCGGACAACGTCCTAAGTATGTCTTCGACACTTGCCGGCTCCTGAAGGACCGGCCGGCCGTTTGAAATACCGACATCTTTTGCATACAGCCACCGTGAAGTCGCATCGTTGAATTGCCCGACATTGCTCGGCGATCTCGAATATTCCCCATCCGTTACCATCTCAGCCGAAGAGATTACCACGTTACTTTCCGGCCATTGATATTGTGCACGAGGCGTGACATTATTCCGCCTCTGTAGCACAGGGCTGGTAGTCTGCGGTTCGATAACCTTCAACTCAAGTTCACCGAATCCAGGATTGA
>CAZIAN010000823.1:0-2014 GCA_964537355.1 uncultured Pirellulales bacterium
GCCAGTAGTAAGTAGTATTCCACTCAAGCTGTCCGGGGTCATAGCTTTCTGAACCGAGGTTACCGGTGCCTTTTAAATCCAGAGAGGCTGCATCGACGCCAAAATAGACTTCATGTGAAGCACCTAAGCCCGGTGTCCAGGTTAGAATCGGCGTTTGCGTTACATCCACAGCGCCATTAACCGGATCCAGGCTGCCGACGGCACCCTCAGTCGTGAAACTCCAGATATCACCTTTATGCGTTTCGACAACATCAAACTCATCCACTCGCCAGTAGTAAGTCTTAGCCATTTTAAGTGTTCCGGGAGTAAAGGTCAAAGTGCCCTGAGTCTGCCCCCCTGTTGCATTGTCCACTTCTTCAAAATTGTCACCGAAATATACAGTATGCAGTTTCGCACCGAAACCTGCCGTCCAGCTAAGCGTTACATCAGGGTTGATAGATTCGGAACCATTAGACGGGCCGGGCTGATAAGCAGTTCTGGGTGGAACCATAAAGCTCCAGACATCGCCTTTCCACGGACTGTTCGGCTCGGTATCGTTGACCTCATCAATTCGCCAGTAGTAAGTCGTGCCCGGCACAAGACCATCTGGGTAAGGAAATCCTGGAAATCCGACAACAAGAAACGTAGAAGCCTGATTGCCAATAAACACTTCTTCGGTGCCTTCATTCACGGCATCAAAATTATCGCCGAAATAGACACCGTGTGATGCCGCGCTATCACCCGGATACCAGCTGAGATTTGCCCATGTATTGGTATGTATGGAACCATCAGCCGGAGTGGGACCAAGTGCAAGCGGAGATCCCATACCTTGCATAAGTTTCCTGATTTCGGCCCGCGACAGCGCCCGCTTGAACACGAAGAAATCATCCAGCAGGCCGTTAAATTGCCAGCTATCGTCAACGTCCATTCCAATGCGAGCACCTCCATTATTCGCATTGCCCCAATTTTTAGCTGCAAGCACACCCGGAGGCGCTTCCACGAAATCGTTGCCATATTCACCAACTAATTCCCCGTCGATGTACATAGCCCCGCCTCCATACTCGCCGGGAACCAATTCCCAAGTCAGTGCCATGTGGTGCCATACACCGTACTCGACAGTTCCTTCAAACGCATTGATAATGTAGTTGTTACCGGCGTCGCCTACATGGGCGTGGTACTGGTTGTTACGAACATAACCACCGTGACACCAGGAATGCGGTTCTGCCAGAGCACTGAATATTGTCTGCGTATCGCCTGTATCCTCAGGTTTCATCCAGTAGGCGAGTGTAAAGGCTGTCGTTGGAATATCTTCGAGAGGGAAGTTAGGCCCGTCCAGGTCGAGGTAACTGCCATTGCCGGTGATTTGGCAAACTTCCGAACCCGTATAGCCTGCACCAGGAAGTCCACTAACGCTGCCAACCACAGCGGCGTCGTTGCCCTTGCCGGATTTGTCGAGAACAAAGGGATTATTGCCAAAACCCTCAAAGTCATAGAATATAACCAGAGAGGGATCCTCAGCGGCAAAGGCGATACAAGTCAAACCCAACACCAAAACAAAAGAGAATAAATAAGTCAATGTTCTGTACATATGATTCCTCCTTAAAAAAAGTTAAAAAGCCGTGCTTTGGCCACACACCAAAACACTCATTTTCTCCAATAAGCATCAATATACTCCACTTCTTTGCCAGTCAACCTAACCGCACACAGCAGACTTGCAATCCTAAGCTTTAAGAGCCTTTAACCAATCGTCCGGTCTTTATTACCAGTTACATCCTGGTCTAAGGTGCCGTTGCATATAAACGAATATCATCGAAGTACATCATACCTGCACCACCGGCCACCGGATTGTTCCTGTTGCCTAAGCCAAGAGTAATCGTATTGACATTGGTGAGGTTCACGCCCTGGTCTGCAAAGCGCGTCAGGTCGATATTCCATTCTGTCCAGGTAGATATCAGTGCCGCTTCAGGATTATCATGGGTAACCACCGCGCTGTCATTTAGAGCAACATACATTGGTTCGGCGATATTGGCCGCAT
>CAZIAN010000824.1:0-2006 GCA_964537355.1 uncultured Pirellulales bacterium
CCGCAGCCCCGCCGCAGCCTGCCGCTCCCGCTGGTAGAGTAATAGCATCGCCGAGGGCAAAAAAACTCGCCGGCGAGCTTGGCGTGGACTTGGCGGCTGTTACCGGAACAGGCCCTGCTGGCAAAATCACAGAACAGGACGTTAAACAGGCCACCGCCTCTAAATCAGCTAAACCCGCAGCACCTGCCCCTTCAGCTCGGGCTCAGGCGGATTTAAAACTCGGCGCGACGGTTCCGCTAAATAGATTACAGAAAATAACCGCAGAGAGAATGCTCAAATCAAAACGTGAGATTCCCTGCTTCTATTTGACTGTCAAAGCCGATGTCACCGGCCTGGTTGACTTGCGAACAGAGTTGAATCAAACCTCCGATGTGAAAGTTTCCTATAATGATTTTATTATCAAGGCGGTCGCGACCGGTCTTGAAAAATACCCTATTATGACGGGCCAGTTGGCCGGAGAGTCTATCAAGCTGGCCGAGGCTATCAACATCGGCCTGGCAATATCTGTTCCGGACGGCCTGGTTGCGCCGATTCTAAAGGACGTAAACAAAAAGGACGTAAAGCAGATCGCACGTGATGCTAAGGCCTTGGTTGAAAGAGCACGCAGCAATAAATTGGCCCCAACCGATGTCGAAGGCGGCTGCATCACAGTTAGCAACCTCGGTGCATTCGGAATAGACAACTTTATCCCGATTGTAGTCCCGGGCCAGTGCAGCATACTTGGTATCGGGCAGATAACCGACACCTGTGTACCGGACAATGGCAACATCATGGTGCGAAAGATGATGAATATGACTCTTTCGGTTGACCACAAAGTCGTAAATGGTGCAGTAGCCGCCCAGTTCCTTGACTTTGTTAGAAAACTGCTGGAAGATACTTCCACGTTCAATGTGGGAAATTGATAAAACTTTATTTGTATAAAAAATACAAAACTTGTCATTCTGAAAGGAGCATTTAGAAATGGCAAAGAAAGCCCCGGCTAAGCACTTGCCGAATATAAACAAAGCCACTCCCAAGGTTCCTGTCATCGGTGTTTTTGCCACATCCGACCCGCGTATTGACAAGGCCAGCCGCATCCGCTGTCAGAACATTGCGAAGATGGCCGCCGATTGTATTAGCGGCTCTGTCGTTCTACCCGACAAAACTCCCGTGCCGGTTGTTTATTCCACTGTCTTGATAGATGGTGAAGCACAGGCCGACATCGTAGCCCAGCAGTTTCGCAAAGCCGGCGTGGACATCCTGGTTTGCGTACCGGATACCTGGGCCTTCCCGCAGCTTACAGCTATTTCACTCCTGCAGCAGTTCCCCTCGAATACACCGATAAACATTACCTGCGGCAACTCCGGCCCCAGGCCCGGCGTTGTTTATGCCCACGCTCTAAATGGCGCAATAAGTCAGTATGGCCGGATGGTCACCTTAAACGTTGGCACCTGGCCCGACACCGGCATGGATCCGAAGATGACCGAACAGACGGCTAAAAATCTTATCGACTGGTGTTATGCCGCCGTTACTACTGTTGCCCTGCGGGGCCGCAGAGTTGTAATCCTGGGACACGACTCGATGGGAATGGAAACAGCTCTTGCACACATCATCCCGACCCGGAACACATTCGGCCTGGAAATAACGCGCCTCGATATGAAGCTCCTCGCTGATATGCTCAACAAAAAAGCTTATAATGAAAAAGAATTGAAAGCTGTACGAGGATGGATTAATAGGTACGTCGGTAAACGTCTGGAATTGTGCGACGAAGCCGACAGCGAACGATTTAATATGTCACTTGCGATGTACCTTATCGTTCGTGACCTGATGAAGGATTTGAACGCCATCGGCGGCGGTTTTATGAGCCAATTGGAATGGGGTAGCGACCTGAGGGGCATCCCTCTTCCCGTAGCTGATGTAATGGAAAGTTTCTTCAATTCCACCTTCGACCATACCGGCCGAAAGGCCCCGCTCCCTTACGCCACCGAAGCCGATGTTCAGGGCCTTCTGACAATGCTCTTTATGAC
>CAZIAN010000825.1:0-821 GCA_964537355.1 uncultured Pirellulales bacterium
AACGTATCCGGGCAACATGTTCATTACAAGGCCGAATAGTATTGTCATAAGTATACCGAATATCAGATAGTGTATTGATTTGCTTGATATCTGCTGCGCTTTCACTTCTGCGCCTCCTTATTCGGTGGTGTTTATCATGCGTAAGACTTTGATTATCATCCTGCGTATCTTCTCCATACGGTCAGCCGAAAGTTCTATTAGCTGAGCATTTTTGTTATACATGTCGTTATAAAAACTCGTATTCATTTATCGGTTTTGATTATTATGTTGATCTAATTTCTTCGAAGTTATTGAATTAAATTGACCTGCCCCACTTAGTTGTCCCAGTATTTGTGAGAGAACAACAGTTGATTTAACCGTCTTGGTTGCATTGTTTCTGGCGCTGGCGGACGATAACCAAGTGAACTATGCGGCCTAATTGTGTTGTATTCTTGCCTCCAGCGTTCAATTAATACTTGTGCCTCATATAATGTATCAAAAACTTCCCTTTTGAGCAATTCATCTCTAAGCTTGCCATTAAATGACTCAATATATCCGTTTTCCCAGGGACTACCCGGCTCAATATATAGCGTGTCTATATTGTGACGTTTTAACCACCATCGCAGTCGTATGGCAATGAACTCAGGGCCATTATCTGAACGAATGTATTGTGGCGTTCCCCGCTCAAGAAATAACAGAGATAAAACGTCCATGACTTTCTGCGAGTTCAATTTTCGGTTTACTTCAATAGCCAGACATTCCCGAGTATATTCATCAATAATTGTTAACATACGTATGGCCTTCCCATTGCATGTACTGACCCAGCCCCCAAAAGTTGATCC
>CAZIAN010000825.1:831-2002 GCA_964537355.1 uncultured Pirellulales bacterium
TCCCATTGCATGTACGGTCATACACAAAATCATAACTCCATACATGATTTTTGTATCTCGGCCTTAAACGAACACAAGAGCCATCATTGAGCCATAATCGTCTTCGTTTAGGCTGCTTCTGAGGGACTTTTAATCCTTCCCGACGCCATAATCGTTCAATACGTTTATGATTGACTCTAAAGCCTTCTGATTGCAAAAGAGCAGTGACTCGCCTGTATCCATATCGACCATACTGCTTGGTTAAATCAGTCATTCGTCTCACAAGCACAGGTTCATCATTCTTTAGAACTCGTTTGTATCGTTGTGTTGCCCGTGGTTGCTGAAGTACCTGACATGCACGTCTTTGTGATACATCAAATATTTCCTGCAATTGTTGGCTCGCCCGGCGTTTTTTCTCCGGGCTCAGAAGTTTCCCTTGCTGATCTCCTTCAACATCGCATTATCTAAACTCAAGTCGGCTACCAGCTTTTTTAATCGGACATTTTCTCTCTCAAGCTCTTTGTATTTCCTAGCCTGGTCCATCTTCATCCCACCGTATTCTTTACGCCAACGATAATAACTTTGTTCGGAAACTCCTACCTGCCGACACGCTTGGGCGACATCCATGCCTTTATTCATTGCCAACTCAATCTCTCGCAATTTCATGACAATTTCTTCTGCCTTAAATCTTTTCCCCATCTTTTACCCCTTTCTGTGGCCTTCATTCTATCACAAAAAGTGGATCAACTTTTGGGGGCTGGGTCATGGCTTAAAACGATGTCCACCCTTCACCGTTTGGACATGTTTAATTGATTAACTATCAAATATTTACAGAAATTTCGACTTTTGAAAAGTGGACAAATTGGACAGAATTTCAGATGCTTTTTCCCTATAACTGCATAGTTCAGGCGAAAGAGTTATAAGTCGACTCTCGGATTCCCTATAATAGGATATAATGGCAAGATATATGAGGCTAATATTCTGATAGGAAATTTGTATGAGATGTTAGACCCCCCCCGCATATGTAATACCCCGCTTTTTTAGCGGGGTATTTTTTTCGTTTAACGGAGGGATAGCAGGGGGCGCTGAAAAAGACGGCCGGCTGTGGTATTTTGTTCTTGAAAGAATTGACCCCTTTGGATAAATTATGATATGCTGTTGCGGTAAGGAAAACACAGAAAGGATATAATAT
>CAZIAN010000826.1:0-2001 GCA_964537355.1 uncultured Pirellulales bacterium
GCAGTGATGAAAAAACATCTGAATAATTGTTATATTTTCCGATTCGACGGTGTCCCACACTCTGCCTTTGATAACGCTACTGAATGCGTACTTCCTATGGTGCTCGAGTTTTTTAAAGACCCTGCACAAGCACCTGATAGTAGTTGTATGAAAAATTACAAATTAGAATTTAAGGCTTTGATTCAAGGGGAATAACATTTACTGTTTTACTGAATGAAAATGGCAAAGGCAATTCAGATTTATACTAACCATCTTGTTTAAAATTGCTCATCGGCTTGAAAAATCTCATAAATTCCTGACTGAAGTATCAGCCAACATCTTGCATTACTCTGACTGAATGTGTTATAATTATGGCTGAAACACATATCAGCAGAATTCATTATATCTCTGTAAAGGAGTTGGATGAACGCCATGAGCAAAGAAAAAGGCTTCACACTAATAGAGCTTCTGGTGGTTATTGCTATCATTGCAATACTGATGGCGATATTGATGCCGGCTTTACAGCGGGTCAAGAAACAAGCCAAAAGCGTTGCGTGCCTAAACAAGCTCAAACAATGGGGCTTGTACTTTGCGATGTATGCCGAAGACAACGATGGCCGATTCATGGCGGGCCATACGGCCCAGCCTCAGGCCAATCGGTGGGTCAGCGCAATGGGGGACTACTATAAATGGGATGACGAATTTACCTGTTGTCCGAACGCGACGAAACCATGGATTGATGAGAACGGTATCAGTGAAGGAGCCGAGGGAACGGACGTCGGTGTGACCATGGCCTGGGGCTACATGAATCAGGATCACTGGGTCAGGCCAATAAAGGGAAGTTATGGTATCAACGGCTATTGTGTTGATATTCAGCCAGGCAGGGAACCTCGTGGGCAAGCATCCTGGTACTGGCGCGGACCGGCTGTGGCGGGTGCTGCGTATGTGCCCTTGTTCCTGGGGGCCCAGCGCTATAATGGTGTCGTGGACTCAGTAGATGCCCCTCCTGCATTTGACGGCCAGGGGTGGTCTGAAGGTGGTGACGGACGTATGTTGCGTTACTGTCTAAACCGGCACGATGGCTTTGTGAACGGGCTTTTTCTGGATTTTTCCACCAGGAAAATAGGGCTTAAGGAGTTGTGGACGTTTAAGTGGCATCGTCAGTACGACACCAGTGGCCCATGGACAACGGCAGGCGGTTGTCAGCCGAGTGATTGGCCGGAGTGGATGAAAAGCTTTAAAGACTACTGAGAAAAGATATTAGATTAACCGAATATTTTAGAGGAGGTGTATTGTGTGTAAGAAGGTGATCTGTTTAATCTTGTTCATACTTGTGTTAGTATTAACCGGTAGTGCTCCGGCCGCGACGTATCTGTGGGACAATGGCGGTGAGGGGGCCTTGTGGAATGTCCCGGAGAACTGGGACCCCGATGTTGTGCCCGGCGTTGCAGATACCGCTCGAATTAATCTTTCCGACCTTCCGGATGCTAATTGTATCATTGACTCCTCTGTGGTTGCTGATTGCGATACTGTGTACGTTGACAGTAACAGTGTTTTAAATATGACCGGAGGAACCCTTACTACCGGGGGACATATTCGCATAGGAGAGCCGTCCGACAGCAATGCCCTTTTTATTATGGACGGCGGCACTGCAACCTCACTAAACGGAAGACTGTGGGTCGGGATGAATGGTAAGGGCACTTTCATTATGAACGGCGGAGAGATGAACATTTATGAAAAAATCGAAATCGGAAAAAATGCAAGCGGTAACGGTTCGGTATATATGTACGGCGGAACGATGAACTTCCAGGGCAGCTCAACCGACCTTGAAATTGCATCGCGTGGGACAGGGGTTTTCTATATGTACGGCGGTGAAATCAACATTCAAGATCAAATCAAATTAGCACAGGGTAGTGCCGACCAAACTACCGGTGACGCTCGCTTGTATCTTTATGGCGGCACTATTAACGCCGGCGGACTGCGTAATCCGGCCGAAGTTTTCGGAAACCGCCAAATAGATGT
>CAZIAN010000827.1:0-1996 GCA_964537355.1 uncultured Pirellulales bacterium
CGCAGGTACGACCATTCGCGGGCCGAGCGAAGATGTTGACCTGGAGACATGGAACCATGTTATCGAGGTGAATCTTACGGCCACGTTCTTAATCTCACAGGCCTTCTGCCGGAATCGAAGGCAGGCTGAAAAAGGGGGCAGGATTATCAATATCGGCTCGCTGACATGTCACGGCGGCAGGCCGACGACCGCCGCGTATGCCAGCAGTAAAGGCGGTCTGCTTTCATTGACGAGAACATTAGCAGTCGAGTGGGCAAAATACGATATTAACGTAAACGCCATCGGGCCCGGCTATATAGCGACAGAACTTACCGAGCCGCTCTGGACTAACGACGAATTCAATAAGTGGGTACTTGCAAAGACTCCACTGGCCAGATGGGGAAAGCCTGAGGACCTTGCGGGTACGGCGGTTATGTTAGCATCAAAAGCAGGTGATTTTATTACCGGGCAAATCATCTATGTAGATGGCGGCTGGTTAGCTTTACTTTAAGAGCACCTGATAAAATGAATCTGCATTCAAACGGCTTATTTCGTTTCTGGACGGCGTCAGGCTGCATCGACAATGCTGTACATTGCCTGCTTCGCCTTCCTTGCCAGAGACGAAAACACTCGTTTTAGGTGCTACGATTCATTTTACCAAGCACTCTTAGATTTTAAGCTCTTTATATATAAGAAATTACAAAACACATCGTTTAAGGAGAAAAGCAATGATCAGAATTTATCAAAAAAGTATCGTATCAATCTTTATCCCGTTTGTAATTTGTGCCGTTTTAATGGCAGGTCTTTGCGGGTGCAGTTCTATTATGAAATCGAGTCAGCCGGAGCGGACGGTTTGGCTGTCTTCACTGAATCTGGAGAAGATGACATCCGGCTGGAGCACACCTCAGAAGGACAAGTCGATTCAGAACAAGCCGCTACGCATCGGAGGCGTTCAGTTCGAAAACGGTGTAGGGACACATGCCAACAGCGTGATGCATGTTGACCTGAAAGGGGCCTGTCGGAGATTCTCGGCTTATGTCGGAGTTGATGACGAAGTAAGCGGTAAAGCAGGGAGTGTGCGCTTTAAGATATACGCTGATGGGAAACGTTTATATGACAGCGGCGTTATCAAGGCCGGTGAAAAGGCAAAATACATCAAAGTGGACCTTAGCGGCTGTAAAATGATGAAGCTGGTAGTCGATGCAGCGGGAGACAGCACCGATAGCGACCACGCAGACTGGGCGCATGCGGCTTTCATCGTTGCAGGAAAAGACCCTGTGGCGATTGATGCGCCGGTGATAAATGAGAAAAAGGTAATCCTTACACCCAAGCCCGGCCCGCTGCCGCGGATAAACGGGCCGAAGGTCTATGGCTGCCGAGCGGGGAGGCCATTCATTTATCGCATACCGTGTACCGGAAAAAGGCCGATTACTTTCAGTGCGGAGAACCTTCCCCAAACTTTATATTTAGATTCAGAGACCGGTATTATCAGAGGCACCGCCCCTGAACAGCGAGGTGAATATACTGTTAAATTAAAAGCCGCCAACAGCCGGGGGTCGATGCAAGAGGCTTTCACAATCATCGTCGGAGACACGTTGGCTCTTACACCGCCGATGGGCTGGAATAGCTGGTATATCCATTACGCCCGTGTGACAGACGGGCACATGCGGCGGGCGGCGGATGCGATGATAAAAACAGGGATGGCGGATTTCGGCTATCAGTATGTCAATATCGACGACTGCTGGATGGTTGAGCCGAACGATGAGGACCCGAAGAGGGCGGGTGAAATTCGCGATGCTGAGGGCGCGATTAATTCCAACGCGTACTTTCCCGATATGAAGGCGCTGGCAGATTATATTCACTATAAAGGGCTTAAGGCGGGGCTTTATACTTCGCCGGGGCCGCAAACATGTCAGAGGTACACAGGCACATATCAGCACGAGCAGATTGACGCGGAGAAGTTTGCCGAGTGGGAATTTGACTTTTTGAAATATGACTGGTGCTCCTACGGCCGGGT
>CAZIAN010000828.1:0-1994 GCA_964537355.1 uncultured Pirellulales bacterium
ACGGTATCAGACATCGAAGGCCGAATTGAGGCGTCAGTAAATGTTGGCTCCATTGTCTGCCGCACAGTCGTCGTTGAGCTTGATCTTAAATCTAATGTTGGTTCTATAAAAGTCAAATACGCAGACACCGCTCCGGCCGCCTGCAAAGCGAACATAACAACTAATGTCGGCAGCATAGATTTTACGGCTCCGCCTGAGTTATCGGCACAAGTCAGTGCTTCAACAAACATCGGCTCAGTCAAGACCGCCAAGCCAATAACTGTGGTTGGTAAAGTCGGCAAATCTATAAAAGGGACAATAGGCTCGGGAGAGGGCAAGGTTCTATTGAAGACTAATATAGGATCAATAGAAATAAAATAAAAAGTTCTAACACAAATCCGTGAGTCACCGTGATTTTACAATGACATCCGGATTTCGCAGGTAATTGGGGGTAAGCGTCAAGGCATCGGCGAATTGTTCTTTTAAGGCCATTTGCCGGCCAAGGAGGAGAACTTTGCCGGCCCTTGGGCTCCAGTACTTTTCATGAAAAAAGTGAACACCGCCGGCCTGAAACTTATCCTTATAATAAAGCAATCCATCGCCGAGCAGCCAGACTGGTTTGTCTTCGCAGGCGAACCTGTCATGGAATTGCGAAATAGTCATTAAAGAATCCGGCAGAACTTTTTTCCAGATTTCCCGCCCCGCCGCATTCCGCTCGTCGTCCGTGTCTCGCTCATAGCCGGCGATGAAAAATTGGCCTCGCTTGGCGTCGAGAACGGCGGCAACTCTCTCGCCCTCCATCGCCGGCAGCTTGTGATTCGAAGCAGATATAGTATTCTCAGGAATAAGATTGATAGCATTTGCGGCGACCACATCGAGAGTATCGACTGTCACAATTTTTACTGAATGCGCAAGTTGCATTATTTTCGCGAGCGTTGTAGCTATTCGCAGGCCGGTAAAGCTGCCGGGCCCGCCGGATATATAAATATGTTCGAATTGACCGGGATTCAGGTCGAATTGGTCAAGCAATCCACGAATGGCAGGAAAAATCTCGGCGCTGTGTTTTAACTGAGCAGAAAAAACTTTTTCTGCGATCATTTTTCCGTCGAGAGCTACTGCAACAGAACCAATTCTGCTGGATGTTTCAACAGCCAGTATTAGAGATTTTTCCTTCATATTACTCATTTTTCGATGGTTTTATTGCGATTTACTTTCTAAATCCCCGCTACGACCTAAAAAAAAGCGTTTTTGAAATTACTTTTTTCCCTTCGGATTTCCTGGATTTTTCAGTTAAGCGTATTATAATTCAGATATTATTGGCCAAGTGGGCATAAATCAAATTTTTCTCTTGCAAAAAAAAATGTTTTCCTATAAACTTGAGTTATTATAAGTCCGGTCTGTTCTTGAAGCTGGAGAGTATTGTAACAGTATTTTGTAAAGAATTTCACTAAGAGGGTGTTTTTTTTGGCAGGAGGTTTATTTTGAGCAAGCCAAGTTTCTTGACCCAATCTTTCGGCAGAAAGTCTCTGTCCATCGTAATGGTATCTATTTTGTTGCTTATAACAACAGCATTTGACGTGGCTCAGTCGCAGGAGAATGGAGCGACCGACCGGGAGGAAGCATTCCGGCGAATCGTCCAGAGCTATGTTCATGCTGGCAAGGGAGAATATGACAAGGGTTACTATGAGCAGGCGCTCAAAACCTTTGTTATGGCCCAGGGATACCAGGAATATCTAACCGCAACAGGGCGTGAGGAGCTGCATGCGCATCTTGAAAAGACAAAGGCAGCGGTAGCCCAAAGGAAGCTTGCTCTGGAGAAATTTCAGGCGGCCGATAAATTGATTAAGCAGAACCGGCTAATCGAGGCCAGGGCAAATCTTGAGAGCATTAGAAAGAACGAGTATTTAACAAAAGAAGAGCAAGCGCAGATCGCTACGGTGCTTAAACAAATAGAACTTCAGTCTACAAACGATAAAGCATCTCCTCAGGTAACGGCAGAAAAGCCGGAGAAGGCC
>CAZIAN010000829.1:0-1990 GCA_964537355.1 uncultured Pirellulales bacterium
GTATCGACCGCCGCCCAGAAACGAAAGCGGCACCCGGATAGTCCTGGCCTGCGGGCCGCACATTACCGCCAGGAACCACATATCACCGGTGCGTCTGGCAAAGATAGCCAACTCGCCGATTTTGGATTCAGGCAGGACGATGGTTTCATCCCACACAGCCGGGATGCTTTTAATAACGTCCACCGCCGGATTATCAAGAACAGCCTGAGGATGTGCCGCAACCGTTAAAAGCGGGCTGGCAAAAATTGCCAGACTCGCAATCTGGTGCGCCCAGGTGGAGTCCTGGCGGCGCTCACCGAAGTGCATCGAAGTATAGTCTGCATGACCCGCCAGGAAACGAGTAAAAGGCAGGATAGTTTCGTGGCGGGCGCGCTCGCGAAGCGAGCTGCTTTCCATTCCGCGAACAGCCTCGCGTACTATTTCGTTCGGCCAGGTGCGGGCCCGCCCGGTTGGTTTGTTGGCGCCGTGGAAGTTGACTACCATCTTATATTCAGCGGCCTTTTTAAGAAGCGCCTCGTAATGATCCACAACTTCCTTGGCTTCATGATCAAAGAAATCTATCTTGGCGCCGGCAACTCCCAGACTATGCAATCTCGAGAAAAATTCCTCTCGCTCCTGAGGTATACCCAGCCGGTTGCTGTGTCTCCAGAACAACAGCCTAACTCCCTGCTGCCTGGAATACTCCGCTATCTCTTTTATCTGCTCGTTGCTCCATCTGCTCCAGAAGCCCTCAATAACATGATATTCAAAACCGAGTTGGCCGGCCATTCGGGAAAACTCCTTCATACCTTCGAACGAGCGGTCTCCACCATCAAGGTAACGCCACACCGCCCGCCCGGGCTTTACCCAGGCCGTGTTAATACCGTCGGGAAAATACTTCGTATCAGCCTCAAGGCAGAGGTTGGGCATAATCGTGCTGTTTACCAGCGTATTCAAATCTCGTCCAGCCATCACAACCCGCCAGGGGGTTGTAATCGTACCGCTGACAGATGCCGGCTTGCCCAGACGTTTGGCTTCCTCTCGCCCGTACCGCAGTTCATATGGATAATTCAGCGGCTGGCGATGACCAAGACCCGTTACCAGACCGCGGCGACCGTCGGCTTCCAAAGCCATACCGCTGTAATTGACTAAGTTGGCCTCGGTAATAGAGCCGTATCCTGCGCCGTCCGGCAACTCGAATGTCACCGGCGGGCCCATCCATTGCCCGGGTCTAACATCGGAAATATCATTCTTTTTATATGCTGCCTCATAATGACCGCCAAGGTCGTGATACCATACAGTAGAACCTTCAGGGATTACGAAGGCCGTATATTCGTCCGGCACACGAAAAGCTTCTTCATCGCCCGGTATTATATGGCGAAATGCCGCACCGTCGTTGAATACGCGGATTTCCAGAACATAGTCAACAAACGATAAATCGTTCTGCAGCGATATCCTTGCGCCGTTGCAATGATTTACCGCTGTGCTTTTAGCGCCGTGCCAGGGATAAGTTTCGTTTATTTCATAGCGTTCCACGTCGCCCAATACAACTCCAGCAGAAAGGTCATAACCATCCAGATTCATTACAATCGTCGATGGCCCGAGCACGGTTGCATCACCCAGACTCACCGTAAATGTCAGACGCTCAGCATTTGGTAGAACTGTCAATTTAACTTTCCCATCCGGCCCGGCCACCTGAACCCGCTCCATCCGTACCCTTTGCGACCGTCTCGAACTCGCCCCTGATCTTGCTAAGCTCACCTCACCAAGAAACAATATCACCGCAAGCCCAAGAATCGCATATTTCCTGATTTCTGATTGTATCATTATCGCCTCCTGTAAATGCTCTTATCATAATATTACTGCACCGCAAAGCTGCACATGCTTATGAACAACAAATTTATAAACCCTCAAAACTTCGTTGTCAAAGTCGAAGGTTAGATGTTGACAAAAAAAGGGGCTTATTCTAAATCAACTAAAATAAGCCCCGTTTTAATTCCAGACTACAAAA
>CAZIAN010000830.1:0-1989 GCA_964537355.1 uncultured Pirellulales bacterium
ACGCCCGACGTTCTCCGGACGCATAAAAAGTCGCGGATGGCTTTTCGGTATCCGTCCAATCAATTCCTTTCGCTCCGGGAGCGGCATCTTTGCCGCATCACCGGCAATGGTAAACGTTCGTGGCTGGCTCCAGTTCGTAAATCGGCCCTTCTTGTCTTTTCCGCGATAGCTCCATGTATAAGTCCCAGGCAAAAAAGTCTCCGACGGACAATAAACGTTAAACTCGATATCCTTCCTATTAAAAGTAAATCTATTATTCTGCTGGTAACCTCTACAGAAAACCTCCCATGTCAAACCCTGTTGCGGCCGCCAGCTAAAACTCGGTGGATTCACCCCGGACACCGAACCGGCGGCGGGGCGGTAACCCCATTCACCCGGTTCGGCAGGGCGTTCATCTAATTTAAGTTCCTGCCCGGCCGCAGTACTCGACACAACCAGTAACAGCACAAGCGAAATGCTAATCAGACATCCTTTTGTTATAGATTTGCCAAAATAGCACCTATGATTTTTTCTTTTCGATTTCATACTGTAGCATCTCCTCATAAAGTAAAAGTTGTATATCAAGTATCTGCTCGAAATTTACCTGACAGCCTTCCTTAAGCCCGTGAGGGCATTCGAACGTAAACGAGCTTGCCCCGCTTATGTGGTACATAGCGCTTGTCAGGTTAAAAGGACTCGGATATTTTCCGCCTTCCGGAGCGACTTTGAATAAGCCGCTGTAAGGTAAATCATGTTCGCCAAGAAGACCGTAATACCGTTCGGCTAATGCACGAATATCTTCCTGGATTTCTGTAGTTACGAAAGCAGGCCGCAATATAGCCGGCTTCGACTCATGGCTGTGGAATGAAACAGCCAGGTCTGGCCCTTCTTCTTTGGCGACTTTCAAAATAGCCGGTGCTTCCGGCCCCATCGGGCTAAAGAACTCATCGTGCATCGGATTAATTCCATTGTCGTTGAAATAGCACCCCAGGAATCCGACATTGCTGCCTACCATCGGATGCTGGCGTTTGCTCTGGGGCCAGCCGCAGAATGTATCGTCACTCCAGGTTCCCTGTCCCCAGAATCTAAGGTCGATATCCTCCATGCCACAAAGACTGCGCGGCTCGAAACGAGCAACGCCATCCGGATTGCCCGCCGGGATAATCAACAGCCGGCACTGACTGCCGAGCGCTCGAAGTTTTCTCTGGTTCCTTCCACGAAGGTCTTTCCCGGTTTCCATTACATTTATAAAGTTGACCAGACCAGTCAAAGCTTCAACTTCGGCACCGTGCACCGGCCCGACAAAAAGGATTACAGGCTTCTTCCTCGCCGCCTTGTCCATATATGCCTTCGGTTCTCTTGCCCCGATGGCGGAATTGAAATTAGCTTTATGTTCGACCTTCTCTTTTCGTCCGTAAGTAACCAGATGCATCGGCCTGCCTCCCGGAGATATCGCTATCGTCTCGACCCTGCCGACAGTCAGTTTTTCAAAACGAGCACCAAGACTTCCAACGTCACCTACCCAGAATTTAGGTATGTCACGCTCAGGCACTCTCTTCCTGGCCTGTTCTAAGGTCATTGAATTGATATCAGCGGCACTTGCTATAGTCAGAGTCCAATTAAACAATACAACCATAGAAAAAACTGTAATAGCCGCTCTTTTGCTTCGACGCCTCTCTCCTGTCATTATTATTACTCCTGTGAAAGCGTGCCGATTAACTCGTTGATTTTTGTGATATTATGGCGGTCGCAATATTTCTTTATTCCTTCGACGATCCTTACAGTGCATCCCGGCTCAAAAAAATTCGCCGTTCCTATTGCCACCGACGACGCCCCCGCGATAATAAATTCGACAGCATCTGAAGCCGTCCTGATTCCCCCCATACCAAGAATCGGTATCCCGCTTCCTTTAGTAACTTCATTATAGACCTTATTGATAAGATACACAGCTATTGGCTTTATCGCAGGGCCTGAAAGTCCGCCGGTTCGATTTGCTAAAACAGGCTTGCG
>CAZIAN010000831.1:0-1979 GCA_964537355.1 uncultured Pirellulales bacterium
CAGCCACTGAACCATCCGTTACACCCAAAGGCTCCATGAACTGCATGTATAAATAGGGCGACAGGTCGAATTTGGATTCAGGATTAACCGTAAGCAATGAAGTTGTTTCTCCGGCATAAGCTGCCGGCATCGCCAGCGAAACAGCTCCCAGGCCCATTGCCTTTATGAAATCACGTCGCGTGCTGTTTTGTTCATTCATTTTTCATTCTCCTTCACTCAGATGAATCAGAAGCCTTCTTAGAGGGCCTGGATTTATGCTTCCGTTCATTAATGAGATGGCTTAGTGCCAGAACGGGATGACTGCTCAGCATTCTCGGTCCGGAGTATCGCATGACATCTCGTATCCGCTCGCGCATCTCGGGCTTATAACAATGTATTTCACATTGAGAACAGGGGCCCTTCTCTTCACCAAACGGACATTTTTGCAATCGCTGGTCGGCATATTCGAGTAATTGTTGGCAATCAGGGCATAATTTTTTGCCGACGCTATTATGATGATTCCGGCAATATATCCTTAACATCGCCAAAAGAGTTTTCTTTTCTCGTTCTAATTTGTCACGTTTTAGTGCCATATACTTTTTCTCATATCATATCTATGCTGTGCATAATACAAGACCGTCCGTGTTTTTTTATGCTACTGCTTATCCTGTTTCCAGTCAAGATAAGTTCATCGTTTAGACGGCCTGTGATGCGTTATTTTACAGATTTTATGAGATGGTACAGGTAGCACTTGAATCCCAAAGCCGCAATAGATAACATAAGCTATTGGTTCGCTAGGTTATTTTCAGAAATGAACTTCCTGTCCGAAGTTTATATAAATAAGTATCCGAAGGATTAGTAATTTATGGCTATTGTAACATTGAGTGACATCCATATAGCTTTCGGGCCGGAAGTCGTTTTAGATAAGTTGAATCTTCAATTCCATGCCGGCGAAAAAGTCGGTATGGTCGGGGCCAATGGTTCAGGCAAGAGTACAATTCTGAATTTAATTATTGGCAGGGTCGAACCGGACATGGGTCTGGTGATCAAACAAAAAGGCCTGAGCATCGGTTACCTGCCTCAGGAGGCAACATTCAAAGGCAATCATACGGTTATGGAAGAAATGCACGCCGGAGTGGAGCATTTGCTCAGACTCCAGCGGGCAATCCAGACAGCCTCCGGTGAAATGGAAAGCCTGACCGGTTCGGCGCTGCAGGCAAAAATGAAGCAGTATGACCGCCTGTGTCATGATTTTGAGATTGCCGGCGGTTATGCATATGAAGTCCGCATACAGACTACTCTGGCGGGCCTGGGCTTTGAAGCTGAACTACATCAGGCTAAGACTTCCGCCCTTAGCGGCGGCCAGTTATCGCGACTGGGCCTGGCCCAGGTATTGATGCTCGATACAGATCTGCTTCTTCTGGACGAGCCGACCAACCATTTGGATATGCCGGCCACCGAATGGCTGGAGAGGTTTTTGGCCAGTTATAACGGGGCCGCCGTTATCATCAGTCATGACCGGAGCTTATTGGATAAAGCAGCATGTAAAATCATTGAAGTTGAAAAACGGCAGGCAAAGGTGTGGAACGGTAATTACAGCAACTACATACAAACAAAAGAAACAGTGCGGCTGCAACAACAGAGGGAACACACTAAACGCGCCGAGATGGTCGAGCGCACACTGGACTTCATTGCCCGCAACAAGGACCAGGAGGGCATGCGCAAGACGGCCCGCGGCCGGAAGACTCGCTTGAATCGTTTGCTCAAAGAGAACCCGGATTATTTGGAAAAGCCTTCAGAAAAGAAAACGATCAGCTTCTCATTCGGCAAGATAGATAGAGCAAGTGACCTGGTGCTGCGCTGCGAGGCAATGGGCAAATCCTTTGGTGAACTGACACTCTTTGAGAATCTTTCGTTCGATGTGCTAAATGGTGAACGCCTTGGCATCACCGGGCCGAACGGTACAGGAAAAAGCACCTTTTTGCGATTAGCTCTGGGCC
>CAZIAN010000832.1:0-1974 GCA_964537355.1 uncultured Pirellulales bacterium
ACGTGATGCATCGGCTTTGGCCCAGAAAGTGGTAGTGTAGTTTTTATCCATTTTTACTACTATAGGGAGATTCAGCACAATGAAATGCCAGTTCTCAACTCCTACCGGTTCAATCCTGAGGCTTTTTGCGCCATCAACGGCATCCGTATCGACGATGGTTGCGTTACTGCCGGCACCCTCTGCGGGATTCCATGTACCCCATGAATACCAGTCCGGGTCGTCGAGGACAGGCTCATCCTCTTCAAAACTCGGATTCAGCGCCAAGTTCTCTCTAATTCCGGCAAGGAAACGAATTTCACCATCAGATAGAGCCCGGCCGTATATCGCAACTTCATCAAGAGCGCCAATCCAGTCGCTTCTCCATCCATCCGAGCCGATGAGGACAGGGGCGGGGCTGCTGGTAATTGCGCCCATTGGGGTTGAGTCGGTCTGCTCTCCATTGAGATAACATTTCAGCGTTGCCCCGTCATGCGAGCACGCGATGTGGGCCCACTCGTCGCGCTCCAGGTTTCTGCCAACGTAGGCCCAAGCCCTGGGCGATGTATTGAACGTAAACGCCATGTAGGGCTGAGGGCTATTCCACCCGTATCGAACCTGCCAGCTCCAAGGGGGACTGCCCGCACTGTCTGCCTTGGCCATCGTCGCCGTCTCTGTGCCTTGTCCCTCCGGGTCATCGGCGCCAGGTCTTATCCAGAGAGCTATGGAGATCGGACCGGTAACATCCAGGCTGGCATCATTACCGCAATCAACATAGGACTCGCCGTCAAATTCCATTGCCATGCCCAAGCCGGCCGGCCCATCGACGAAGGTTGTAGCACCAACTATAGTACCATCGTTGCCATTATCGGAACTATCATTCGCGTCGTTCTCAAATGCGTAGAACGCAACGAGACCATCGGTGCCGGGATCAACCGGGACCGCACGTTGACCTGCAAGGTAACGAACCTCAGCTTCAGACAAAGCCCTGTCGTAGATACCCACATCACTCATCAATCCACTCCAATTTTCTCCATCGGCGCCCTCGTTGTCGCCGCCAAAGTAAAGTGGCTGAGGGAAATCCAGGGGTTGTGTGATTGTCCCTGTGCCGCCTTCAATGCCATTGCGGTAATAGGTCAACTGATCTCCGGTTTTCACTACCACATGGTGGAGCCATACGTCGGCGGGAATATCATCATAGTCCAGGTTGTCGTCGCCGTTGCCATTCATGTGCCACTCGAATTTAGTCGGAGTGAACTTAATGAACTGACGCGGCACAAAATCGACTGGCGTTTCGTCCATCCGATTACCGAGAATAATATCGTTGTCCGCCGTGTTTTCCTCGCTGTGTTTTGCCCAAAAGGACCATGTAAAGTCGTTGGTCAGTGTCATTTGAGGAATGTTACCGGCGCGAACAAAAGCACTGTCTGCTGTGCCGTTAAAACTAATAACGGTACCACGTTCCGGGTCGTCCACCCAAACCGAGCCGCCATCGCCCAGACCGCCGGTGTCAGCGTTATTGATGGTCCCGTCATTACCATTGCCGGAACTATCATTTGCATCGCCGTCCAGTGCATAGAATGCAACCAGACCATCAGTACCGGGATCAACCGGCTCCAGGTTTGGAACAACGCCGCGGACTTCAATATTGTCAATCGCCCACCACCAGTCATTACCGGCGTCGAACAATCCAAATGTCAAAACAAGCTTCTTAGCCCCTTCGGGATTGTCCAGTTTGATAATGACTGTTTCATTTGTAGCATAAGGTTTGTAGTTCTCACTTGCCTCATCCGATTCCCACAACATTACCACGACAGGCTCTCCTCCATCAAAGGAAGCAGTTATATTCGCCGTCTGATGATAATTGTCATCAAACTCCGGACGCCAGCTCGAATCGAACTTAAGCTCAAGCGTGCCAGGCTCAGCATCTGAAATTTTAATTGCAGGTGTAGTAAGCCAGGTATCATAGGGGTCTGCAGATATAGGTATCGGCAGACG
>CAZIAN010000833.1:0-1973 GCA_964537355.1 uncultured Pirellulales bacterium
GAGGAGGCATGGGAGTAGTTTACTTAGCTCGTGACACCAAGCTCAAACGCTCTGTTGCCATCAAAAGTATACCTTCTAAACTAACAGACGATTCGAATTCGCGAATGCGTTTCAGACGCGAGGCTGAACTTTTAGCTTCTTTGAATCACCCTAATATTGCTGTAATCCATGAGATTTTAGAAGAAGAAAAGTCTGGTTACTTGGTTCTCGAATATGTCCCGGGCCAAACACTTTCTGAATACATAGCTCACAAATCGCTCAAGTTGGAAGAAGCACTTTCAATTGGACAGCAGATCGCCGAAGCGGTCTCAGCCGCTCATAAAAAGGGAATTGTCCATCGAGACCTAAAACCGGGTAATATCAAAATTACTCCTGAGGGAAGAGTTAAAGTGCTGGATTTCGGCCTGGCAAAGCCTTCTGTTAGTGAGTCCGAAAGGAGTGATGTCACCGCCACTGAGCCAGGCAGAATAATCGGTACTCCGGCTTACATGTCTCCGGAACAGGCCCGAGGTAAATCCACTGACCACCGAACCGATATCTGGTCATTTGGCTGTATCATGTACCAAATGCTTACTGGTCAGTTTCCATTTGAGGGACAAACCGCTACAGACACATTGGTACACATTATCGAACACCAGCCGGATTGGGAAGCTCTGCCCAAAAAAACACCTGAAAATATCCAAGTTCTTCTCTGCTGTTGTCTTGAGAAGGATCCGAACAAGCGTCTTGGAGATGTCACTGATGCGGCCAGAGAAATCAGTAAAACACTGAGCAAGTCTACAATTGCACAGGTAATGGCCAAATCAGCAAAAACATCAAAAGTACCAATGATTATTGGTCTTGTGGCGGTTAGTATTATTCTATTTATCATTTCTTTGAAGTTTATTTTACAAAAGGATATTCAGCCTTCTCCCAAAGAGATACGTCTGGTTGTCCTGCCGTTCGAGAATCTGGGGCCTACCGACGACGAGTGGTTCGCTGACGGCATCACTGATGAGATCACGGCTCGTTTGGCAGGCATTCATGGATTGGGTGTGATTTCGCGGCAAAGTGCAATGAGGTATAAGAAAAGCAATAAAAGTCCCCAGCAGATAGCCGTTGAATTAGATGTTGATTATATTCTGGAAGGAACAGTCCAGTGTGAGCGGCCGTCAGATCCAAACAGTCGTGTGAAAATTAGACCCCAGCTTATTAGTGTAGTCAACGACACGCATGCGTGGGCAGATATTTACGAAAACAACATGAGGAAGGTTTTCCACCTACAGTCAGAAGTGGCTGAGGGTGTTGCACAGGCATTGGATATTGTGCTGTTAGAGATGGAGCGAAAGACAATCCGATCCGAACCAACGAAAAACATGGAAGCATACGCATATTACATCCGTGGCAATGATTATTCATCACGTGAATATCAGAATAAAGATAACTTAATTATAGCCATTGAAATGTATGAAAAGGCGATTCAACTGGATGATAAATTCGCTTTAGCTCACGCTTGGCTCTCACATGCTTATTCGGGGATGTATTTTTTCCACGGCGGTAGCGAAAAACATCGTACTATGGCATGGGAAGAGTCAGAAGAAGCATTAAAGCTCGATCCTGATCTGCCGGAGGCGCACTGGGCCCGCGGTGTCTGCTATTACTGGGGTCATTTGGACCATGACAACGCCTTAAAGGAATTAGAGATTGCTCGGAAAGGCCAGCCGAATAACAGCCGAATTCTTGCTTCCATCAGTCATATTCAGAGACGCCAAGGGAGGTTGGAGGAAGCTTTGCCCGGCTATAAGAGAGCTTTTGAGCTTAATCCTCAATCCAATACACGAGCAGGCGATCTTGCGGGCACTCTTCGTATGTTACGTAGGTACAAAGAAGCAGAGTATTATTATGATCGTTCCATTGCAATGGCTCCCGACGAATCCGGTCATTATCGTGGGAAGGCTCGCCTGTATTTAGTCTGGAAAGGAAGTACTTCGGAT
>CAZIAN010000834.1:0-1970 GCA_964537355.1 uncultured Pirellulales bacterium
CATACATCGGCCGGGTCTGGTTCATCAGCTCGTACATCTTCTTTTTGCCATCGCAGGTGGTCTCGGCGACAATCAAATCAGCCATTTCGAGGAATGGATTCGCCTTTTGAAGATGATATCCATACGTTGACTTTATCAGGGGACAGAGGTTTGCCGGAAGGTCTTCTTCGGCAGGGCCAATCATTTCCGCCGAGCCGCCGCACAGACATACCGGCACGGCGTCGGCAGCCATAATCAACTCCCGCGGCGTATATTCACACATAATACCAACTATGTGTTTACCTTTGGCTTTGGCTTCAGTCGTATACTCGTAACAGTTCTGTATCATTTTGCCAAACCACTCTAAAGGGCCGCCGGCCAATCCTTTTTCCGCGGAAGTTACGGAATCGCATTGTGATTTCTTGTCACCACAGCATTTTGCCATTTTTATCCTCAAATCTTAAAACTAATTTCGCTTTTTCCTGCGTGCAACAAACAAACCCTGTGCAATTTTACCCGCACGCGCCAGCTCCTGCATAAAAACCATTTCGGCAGCCATTGACTGCATCAGCTCGCTGTTGAAGCCGATTATTTTCAGGGCATCGTATGTCAACTGCATACTCAGCATATTCAGGTACAAATCAACGTGCGGGGCGAACCTGCCGGTATCGGCGGCTGTTATGACCTCGCAGTCGTTGGCCGCCAGTAAACCGCTGTAACCTTCAAGATTTTGCACGTTCGGAAACTTCATAAAGGTCAAGAAACGTTCGGCTTCGGCATCGCTTAGCCCCGCTCTTCCTTCGATCCAGTCGGTGAAAGCGATGGTTCCTCCCGGCTTGATTATGCGGGCCGCTTCTGCAATCAGTTTTTGTTTATCGACAACATAACACCATGCATCCTCTCCCCAGATAAAATCCACACTCGAATCCGCCAGCCCACTGTCACACACATCCGCAAGGGTAAATTCGATTTTACCGGACAACCCCTCCTGCTCACAACGACGGCGTCCCTGCTCGACGACCTTTTCAGTAGCATCAACGCCCTTCATCTGTGCCGCATCTCGAAAACGAACGAGAAAGCGCATTCCAGCGCCGTTACAACAGCAAAGGTCAACGCCTTTCATTCCTGAGCCGATATTCGCTTTGTCCGCAAGATCCATCGAGGAAGCAAATCCACCGATATGAATCTGCTCACCCATTATCAGTTCCCAAAGCCGTCCTTCAGGTCCGCTATAGACAGCCTGGACTTCTTTTAAGCCAATTCTCTCAATACCTTTCATAATAACCATCCCTTTACTCAATTTTTCTGCCGGTTCTCTTTTGTTCAGTTCCAATAAAAAAGGCGGGAAAGAGAATTTGTCTCTTTGCCCGCCGGCGTTCGTGGCTTGATTTGTTTTACGTTATCAAGTGCCAGGTTTTATCCTGGATTGTTTCAAAAGGCCCCAGATTGACATCCACCTGCACCTGGTACTTGCCCTTGAAACCTTCTGGCACTCGCCACGAGTACCGGCATGTGCCGCCTCAGCCATACTCGAATTTGCCGGAGGCAAGGACGCTGCCGGCCTCATCGATAATTTTCACTCCCGGTGCAGGTGCTCTCTTGTTGTTTTGCGTTATCACATTGCGGTAATGCTCACCGGCCTTACCGATAATATTAAAATCTATTGAGACTAACGAACCGGTAAAATTGGTTTTGGTTTTAATCTGAAACGGCGGGCCTAATTTAAGAACTGTCGTGTCGTTGTTTTTTACTCTGATTGTTGACAGGTCTCCCCATGGCCCTCGGGTCTCAAGCTGCCATGTATCGCTGCCCTGCTGCATCGAGAGTTTCAGCCACTGGGGTCTGTGGAGACGTGCACTTACTTTACTCGGCTGGGCCGCTGAGTTAATCGTTGCGTTACCAAGCCAACTGTTACTAAGCTGCAACGTAGCAACAGCACCGCCGGTGTCAATCTTTATCAGGCCTTTCTTCTGCAAAGATAAAAATAACAG
>CAZIAN010000835.1:0-1969 GCA_964537355.1 uncultured Pirellulales bacterium
TTGTGGGCGATCGTGTTGGGATCAAGGCCTCAGGAGGGGTAGCTTCCATCGAGGACGGGGTAACTCTCATGCGCGCCGGGGCAACAGTCGTTGCTATGCGTCGATATCTTGTTAATCAACTCAGAGAGTTTGAATCGACTGATTAACAACACAGCTCATAATGACAAAAATATGGAATTTTCATGAAAGACAACAGCCAGGCCACAAAAGAGAAAAAAACATTCATAATATGCAGCCGTTATCTTAGAATGTTGGGCCGATTCGATTGATTGAAAACTCTCTGCAATTGTTGACCTCGGCGGCAGTTTGCCTTCCGTTGCACACGTCGATTATAAACTCGAACATCTCATCAGCTACTGCCTTGACCTGAGTGCCTCCGATGATCTTGCCGGCATCGATATCGATAAAGTTGCTCATGCGCTGATACATTTTCGTATTGGAAGAGATTTTTATCACAGGTGAAACCGGGTTACCGACCGGTGTTCCCGTGCCTGTGGTGAACAATATAAGATTTGCTCCTCCGGCAGCCATTCCAGTGACCGACTCAGGATCATTTCCTGGAGTATCCATAATAACAAGCCCTTTCGACATTGGGCTCCGGGCGTACTCGACGAATTCATTGATGTTGGAATGGCCGCCTTTGATAATACAACCCAGCGATTTTTCCTCAATGGTACTGAGCCCTGCCTTAATGTTGCCGGGAGCCGGATTACAGCCTCGCGGGTCACCACCGGCATCTTTTATCATTTGAACATAGTCCTTAATTCGGGCAAGAATTCTCTGCTTTACAGCCTCATCCGGAATTCTGGATTCCAGGCTCGATTCTGCCCCGATCATCTCAGGTATTTCCGAGAGAATCACAGTAGCACCAAGCTCCACAAGCTTGTCAGTTACTAAACCGACAGCGGGATTGGCTGTAATGCCGGAAAAAGGATCCGAACCGCCACACTCAAGACCTACTGTCAGAGAGCTGATGTCAAAGTCGCTTCGCCGCTGCTTCGAGACAAACTCCTTTATCTGCTGAAGATTCTCCCACGCAATATCCATAATTTTCTGTACTTCGCCTATTTCCTGAATCACGATCGTTTTGACAAGTTTTCCGCCATTATCGATCCGCAATGCAATGTTATTTACATTTACACTCTCACAACCAAGCCCGACCAGCAGCACACCTCCGACATTCGGATTGTTACAGGTCCCGCTGAGTGTTCGGAGCACTTGTTCGGTGTCGGCGCCCATGTGTGTGCAGCCGTGTTGATGTGTAATTGGGATAACATCGGGATTGGTCTTTGCTATTTGCTCCACGACGAAATTTGCACAGGAAACGCTGGACATTACGACAATATGGTTACGTATGCCAAAAAGGTTGTCCCTTCGCTGGTATCCTTTGATTTTGATTGTGGACATACGTTCGTCTCTCCTCAGGACTATACTGAGCTAATTAAATTGTGTATATGAACACAATCGCCTTTTTTGATATCTACCCCGGCAAGACCTATCACATATCCATATTTATATACCGGCTCTGCCTTGCTGATGTCCGAAAGTGCTATCTTAAAACCCGCCCTGATATTTTCAGGTATGGTGACGGTAGTCCGGTTTTCGCCGGAGCTAAATATATAATCTCCCGCCGGCAAATCAATCAGAGCCGTCGCTACGTTATCTTTTTCGCTGAGAATAACGGCGTAATCTGTAAGATTTCGGCATTGGCTCATCGTTTACTCCATGTTTGCAGGAAATCGTGCACAAAATTATTGTCTCTGTAGTTTACCATCGTGGAAGTATCCGCTGCCAATTTGGATCTATGATTTTGCGCATTTGAGCTTCATCATCCCTTTTACGATAGGGACATTTCCGGTAGCGCTCACGTCCCTTTGCCAATTGGTCGTAATCCAGTTCCACCCCTAATCCGGGTTTATCGGGAATCCTGACACAACCGGCCACAATCGGTACGCGGCCACCAGCTACC
>CAZIAN010000836.1:0-1968 GCA_964537355.1 uncultured Pirellulales bacterium
GGAATCTAATGGAAAAAGAATAACGGTTCCCGGGGAAAAATATCTTCCACAGTTTTTACCGGCATTTGAAAGTCATTTAAGAGAAAAAGGCTGGCTTGAGAAAACAGTTTTTCATATCGCTGATGAGCCATCGAACCATAATATTATGAGCTGGAGGAAAGCTTCGGAATACGTACACCAATATGCTCCGGCACTTAGAAGAATAGATGCTATTGAAACAACACATTGCTTCGACAGATTGGAAATCTGGGTTCCTAAATTAGATCATCTCGCCACATGGTACGATGTTTTCAAGAGAGCGCAGAATCAAGGCTATGAATTATGGTTCTATACCGTTGGAATTTTCCAAAAAGGCTCCTATCCAAATAAGACCGTAGATGTTCCCCTTATAGAATCACGTATTCTTCACTGGCTGAACTATCGCTTTGGATTAAAAGGATACCTTCATTGGGCCCTTAATAGCTGGACAGATGATCCTTTCGCAGCTCCCGGAACTCACCGCGGTGACGGCTGGCATGTATATCCCAAAAAGGATGGGCTGATTAATTCCCTGCGTTGGGAGCAAATGCGAAATGGAATCCAGGACTATGAATACTTTTGGATGCTTGAAGATAAAATAAGGAAGATCAAAGCCGGGCTTGGAACACGGTTATCAATAATCGAACCGTCTCGCCGAGGTCTGGAAATAGCATCTGAGGTTGTTAAAACAATGGACGTTTACACGAAAAATCCTATCACATTATACAATGTAAAAAAACAGATTATTAATGAGCTTTTGGATTTAGACAAAACTCCACAAATACTTGTTCAGACCAATCCGCTTGAGCATTCGACTGTAGCAAATGATTGTGCCATAGACGTTTTTGGATGGGCGGAACCCGGGACAAAAGTAGTTATTAATGGCCGGGAATTGTCTTTGTCGGATGATGGTTTATTTATGGAGAATGTCTCCCTCTCGCGAAATAATACAATCGTAGTTGAGGCCAAACACAAAAACGGCAAAAAGACCATAATCCGTTCTTTCGAAGTTCTATACTAATCCTGATAGTAAGGAGCTTGAGTAAGTGACACTTAATAAAAATAGAAAAAAAGTATTTATAGCCCTGATGGCACTCGGCCTGATTATAATTTTTGCTAATTTAAGCAACGCAGAGGACAACACAACAAAATGGGCTTCTCACATTCAGATAGTGCTTGATGCAGCCAGGCCCTTAAAATATGACAGAGGTGAGCGTTTGCCGCTTTATCTCTGGCAGGCTATGGACCCCGGCCGGCTAAGCGAGAATTCCCTGGAAAAACTTGTTACAGAATTAAATAAGCGGGGTGTGGGGCTTATTAGCTCATGGAATCCGGGGAATCGCCAAAACAGCCTGGCCGAGTCTTTAATGATTGCCAAAGTACAAAAGAAGTTGCATTTACGGATTAACATCAACGCCACAAGCTGCCTTTACTCTTTTTTCAACGGTGATGAACAAACAGCGCATATAGACGATGATGCAAAGCCCTTTTGGGACCAGTCATTTGGTAAGCAAAAAATGGGATGCCCATTCACGCTCGGTTTCCGTAAACCACATATTCAGGAGCAGCTTCAGTATTTTATCAAAGCGTTTAAGAAAACGGATTTAGACGTTGATTTTATCTTTGCGGATTGGGAAATTGATGGCCCTATAGAATTCAATGAGGCCCATGCAGCTTCAAAGCGATGTAAACGATGTCGGGAAAACATTAAAGATATCGATGATTTTGAAGAGTTTCAAAGAGTACTGCGAAAACTCAGATGTCAATTACAGCGTGAGGTTTATGCAGTACCTATGAGAAACAATTTCCCCGATGTTTTAGTGGGTAACTATGGAGTTTATCCTCATAACGGCTATCGTTATTGGTATGATTACTACGAAAACTATACCGATGGGCAACCATATCAGGCAGACCAGCGGGCAAAGTATCGAAAATGGTATCATGAATTTC
>CAZIAN010000837.1:0-1968 GCA_964537355.1 uncultured Pirellulales bacterium
TGACGACGTGGCGAATATGATCCAATACGTTATGGCGAACGATTCAATACGAGGCCCGGTCAACCTTGTGTCGCCGAGGCCCGTGAGCAATTATGAATTTACAAAAACGTTAGGGCGAGTTTTACATCGTCCGACCTTGTTTGGAATGCCAGCATTTGCGGCTTGTTTGGTGTTCGGTGAAATGGCTAAGGAGCTATTGCTATCCAGCACTCGTGCGATGCCCAAGAAGCTGATGGACGCCGGCTACCAGTTTCGCCATTCCGAGTTGGAAGAAGCGTTCAGGTACCTGCTGGGAAAGGCGGACAATAGTTGAGAATCCCTGAACAACTGTCAACCAATCATTCAAGTCGAATCGGCAACGCCTCACGGCTTAATTCTACATTAGGGAAAGAATATGATGTCCTATGAGTATGGACTTTGGGGGGATTTTAGTTTTGAGTGTTAAGTTTTGAGTTAAGGAGGACCCTTTTGATTTACTATTTACGATTGAATATTTATTATTGGGATTGAGATTTCAGAATCGTTGGCTTTACATTGTAAAAATGTACAAATTATTTAGAGCGTGCGCCAGACCCCTCCACTCGGCAATGCCTCGGTCGGGGTGACAATGGTGGGGCAGGCTCTTACGCTCAGGATGACTCCCGGCAGAAAAGCAAGTTAGCTAACACCGGGGATAAACTCTTGTGTCAACTCGCTACTTCCGGCTGTATTCGCTAATGACCGCATGGGCTAAAGCCCATCCTGCGGTTGTAATGAAGATTGCTCACCGACCCCCGGCCCCCTACCCCCGACAGAAAAGCAGGTGAGCTAAAATCGAGGGTAAACTCCAAAGCAATTTAGCTAAAATAGGGGATAAACTCCAAAGCAAGCAAGCAGGAAATTTAGTGAAATAGAGAATTGGTTAATTAGAGATTGGTTAATTAGAAGGAAAATTTGGGCAACCACGTGGGATTGCCCCTACAGGGATGATAATTTTCCCTTGTTCGGTGCATGAACCAGCGGTAAGATTGGACAAATTTAGTTTTGAGTTCCCCTCTATTAAGGGAGTAAATAAAATGGCAGAAGAAGATAATTTATTGCCCAAACTATTTGCAGCAGCGGAAAAACACGATGCTTCTGATATACATTTATCAAGAGATGCAGCTCCTTACTTCAGAGTAGCCGGCAGGTTAATGAAGATTGACTCAGAGCCATTGAGCAAGCAGGCAATTGAGCAGGCAGTAGAACCTACCTTGAATGACAGAGTCAAAAAGCAATATGAAGAAAAGGGTTATGTAGATTATGCCTATGAACCGGATATCGGAGCAAAAGTCAGGTATAGGATAGAACTGTACAAGTCAAGAGGCTGCATGACTGTTGCTCTGAGAAGAGTCAAATCAGAGATTCCTACATTCGAAGAGTTGAATCTGCCCCCGGTATATGAGGAGGTAATGCGCCTGAGACCAAAAGGTATTATTGTGATAGGCGGAGAGACATCGAGCGGAAAATCCACTACATTAGCAGCAATGATGGATTACATCAATCAAAATCAGAAAAAACACATCGTCACAATCGAAGACCCTATCGAATATCTTATAATTAATAACATGTCATGGATAGATCAAAGAGAATACGGCGGGGACTTTCATAGTTATGCAGACGCATTAAAAGCTGTTGTCAGGCAGGATCCTGATGTTATAATGATAGGTGAAATGCGGGATCGTGATACGGTCGAGGCGGCAATTGCCGCGGCTGAAACAGGGCATCTTGTCTTTAGCACTCTGCATACCACAACAGCTACTCAGACCTTCTACAGAATACTTAATTTCTTTCCTCCGGATCAAAGATATGCAGTAAGGCAGAATCTGAGTGCCACATTAATAGCCATAATGAATCAGATGCTGTTGCCCTGCAAAAAACAAGGTACTCGAATAATTCCTGCAACAGAAGTCCTTATCAATACACCTGCTGTAAAAATGTATATCGAAA
>CAZIAN010000838.1:0-1962 GCA_964537355.1 uncultured Pirellulales bacterium
GAGACCAGTATAGAATAAATTTCCCCCCAAATCAACTCTAAATATCCCATCAAAAACATATAGAAGTGTTTACAAAAACTCTTAGAAGTTTTTTGAAAGACTCTTAGAAGTTTTTTCAAAAACTCTTACTGCTTCTTGCATAAATATCTGAACCCGCTTGTATCATATTGCTCGAAAATGGCGAGGTTTTGGTTCGAATATTTACGCAGCACTCTGTAGAAGTGTTGCTACACCCTCCCCCCAAATAACTGGATTGGGGGGAGGGCAGGTGCAGGCTAACCGTCAAGCCTTTCGATAAAAGAAATTTATCCGTATTAGGTAGCAGCAACTGCCTTGAAGGTCGAGGTAGTTGCTTTATGCGGTGTTGGGTGGCGGTTTGTGCCTTACTATCTATACCAAGATGAAAGCACCAATTCTGCTGGCTTATTTAAGAAACCTGTGCTATATGCCCACCAACTATCTTCCTTATACCAAGTTTCCTGACTAACTAGCCACTGATTCCAGAACACACCTTTTAGCCACGGCTTATTACCAAATACTCTAAATAAAGCCTCATAATAATCTGCCTCTTCCTGAAAATCAGCTATATCTTCTCTCCACAATTGAAGACCACCTATTGCCCCATCAACTGAGGCTGGGCCAGCCTCCAGACATATAATCGGTTTACCAAAGTGTTCCGAAACTTTTTTCATCTTATCAGATAGTTGTTCGTAATATTTTACTGTTTCAGATAATGTTGGGTCATAACCTGCTGTTGGGAATTCAAAAATACAAGACAAACCAATGTAATCAAGTTCCGAGAGCCAAGATACTTTCATTACATCATTCAATGCCCAGTCTCCCGCTGCAATTGCGTCGTAAGCAATTAATCCATGATAGTGTTGTCTGACTTCCGAGATAAGATCCAGCCATTGAGAAGTCTCTTTTTCTGTATCCAATAATTCAACTCCAACAACGAACATCTCAACATTATTTGCTTCAGCTATATTTGCTTGCTGAATTATCATTTCCTTGTATGATTTAAACCACTTAGTTGTAGGAACAATGTGTTCACGATTTGCTGGTGTACCCTTTCCGTTGATATACAACCATACTTGTGGGTAGAGGATTACTTTTAATCCTAAACCGTGGGCAATCTTTATCTGCTCAATTGTGTAAATATCATTTATCGTACTCGGGTCTCCAGTAGGCTTTGCATAAATGATTGATGAATTTATGCCATCTTGATAATGGAGCGTCCAAATTGACACCCAATTAGGGTTTAGACGCTTTTGCATATCTATAATAGACGCTTTAGCCTTTCCATCAATGGTCTGCCAGTTTTCCCAAGTGACAATGTTAATTCCTTTCATCTCCAAATCTACAGTTGGCCCCTGAATTGTGACAGTATCGTTTCCAATCTTCTTGCCCACTTCGTCAAACACAAATACTGAAAATTTATAACCTGTAATCGCATGGTCTGCATGCGAACTGGCGGGAGTATATTCAGCTGGATTTCCATAAAAAGATTTCATTTGTAAATTACTCAGAACGGCATTTTGTGCTTCTTTCAAGATGATGCCATTGCGGAACCACTTATATGTTAATTTCGATTTGTTGCCTTCCAGTCCCGATACATTTGCTATGAGACTATCGCTATCCAAGACTTCGGAATTACCTTCAAGTGAGGTTATAACTACCGAAATGCTCGGCGTAGATGTTGCTTCAGGGGTTGGTGTTGCGCCATTTGGTATTGTTGTAACAGAAGGAACTATGGTATTTGCTACCGAAGTGGGCAGCGCAGAAAGAGGCGTCTTTGCACATGCAGTCATTAGCGTACACAACACAATAAGCGTCTTTCTAAGCGTTTTGGATACCATAAGAGATTCCTTTCACTTTGCAGGCTAACTCATGATTCGGTTGAGGGTGTCCACATAACTGCTTATAGGTTGTGTTCGTCCTTTTTTTGCATCAATTGCTGCA
>CAZIAN010000839.1:0-1962 GCA_964537355.1 uncultured Pirellulales bacterium
CATGTTTCTCGTTGTAGCTGGGAAATATGGCTACTGCCAATTGCAGGGTTTTGCCGTTAAATTTCTCATGAAGCTCAGGAACAGTAACATACCCGAATTTGAAATTTTCACCTAAAACCAATCCTTTGGGCAAAGAAAATGGACAAGGGGCTTCCTTGAACTTCCCAATTTCTTCACTAATGGTTTTTCCCTTAATTGTAGGAATGGAACTACATAATAGTATAAAACTCATCGTTATAGAAATTCTGCAATTTTTCATAATTTCCTCTTTGTGAATATATTTTTTTGCTTTATATGGTTGCAGTCATAATTATAACAGATTCGGCAACGGCAATCCAATCTTCTGGCTGATATTTAAGCCGGGCATATTGTGAGTTTTTTTAATCGGTTCGGAGTTTTTAACAGGACTGGTTAGTGTAAAGAAAATATCAGAATGCAGGAATCCGGCCCATCATCTGGAAGAAAATACAAATTTCCATCGAAAGCCATACCTTCGCGAGTGAGTGTGCTCTTCCATTTATCTTTGGATAAATCGAAACGTTTTACCAAAGTCCAGTTTTCAGGATCAATAATATCAACGGCAAAAACACTGTCCTTATGGCCGCTGCATAAAAGCTTACCCGCAAAATACTTGATGTCCTGATAGACCATTGAGGTTGGGGAATCGACTTTATTTAACTTTCGTCCGTCAATGTCCCATGTATAGAAATTAAGGGCGTCCCAATTAACTCCATAAAGAAGGTTTTTTCCATCAGATGCAACAGCTCCAATGTGGTCATCAACCACAAACGAAGTGCGTATTTCCAAAGTATCAGGGTCGAGGCCATAAACCATTGTTCTACTTTGTCTTTTATACTCAGCATTTGGGACCCAAAGTAAACGGCCGTCATACTGCAGTCCCCCGGGATGAATCAATGCGCCATCAGTCAGTTCTTTTTTTGAAATCAGGTCGGCGTTTTGCCTGTTAATCTTAAACAGCCAGGCGCGATTTTGCTCTGTGTCCACCGAAGTTACTAAATAGAATTTCTTCGTGATATCGAGTCCCTGTACATGATAAGTAGAAAACTTCAGCGGGACCTGTCCTATGAGTTCCACATTGCCGGATTGAAATAAGAGGTCCAGCGCATTGGCCTGAGAAATTTCATTGCTTTTATGACAATTTAAGGTAAGCGACAGTGCTAACAACAAAGTAACGAAAAGAATTCTATTGACAATTATAATGGAACTTCGAATCATCTTTGGCCTCAATCTAAATTTACCGGTATTCACTCCTGGTTATGCCAATACAATATCAAGTCTGTCCCGGAAGGTCAAATTTTCCGATTGCTTTTCAAGTATTATCGGGGGTTAATTCTTATAAGACTATTGCGGACGGAGCCAAACTACAGTATTTTGGTACAGAGTCGTTAATTTAGAATTTTGTTTAAGAAGTTTAGATAATTCAAAGGAGCTTTTCGTTATGAGTTTGTCCTATTATTTCGAACATACGCAAGGTATTGGTATTTTGGCCACTGCTGATTCAGATGGAATGGTTGATCTTGCCATTTACGCCAAACCACACATTATTGACGAAAAAACCATCGCATTTGTTATGAAGGAACGTCTTAGCCACCTGAATCTCAAAACCAACCCGCACGCTGCTTATATGTTCGTCGAGAAAGGCGAAGGATACACAGGCAAGAGGCTGTATCTGACCAAGCTCCGAGAAGAAACCAACACGTCTGTAGTTGAGATGTTCAGACAAAAACAACCGGAGATATGTTCCGCCGACGATGATTCAAATAAATATCTCGTGCATTTTCAGGTAGATGAAATCTGGCCGCTTGTGGGCGACAAAAAATAGCACACAAAACCGATGTGATCTTATTGATAGCAGCGTCATTCAATCAATTTCCAATTTGCTGACTCATTAGCGAGGGCGTTCTATAATTCCACAAAATCTCAGTATGAGTTTGCGCTCCA
>CAZIAN010000840.1:0-1958 GCA_964537355.1 uncultured Pirellulales bacterium
GTATATCCAACATTGCAAGACCGGAACCCGTGTTGGAAACGATGTCACAGTGGGTGATTGCCGGATTACTGCCGTTGTGTAATTCTATCCCGGCGCCTATGTTACCAACTATGTTACAAAAGGTAACAGCAGGTGACGCGGCGGAGCAGTAGATACCGGCGTTTCCTCCTGTTATGGTGAAACCGGCAAGAACACTGTTTGCGTCTTCGCCGCCGGCAAAAGTGACCGCCGGGCCGTGACCGGTGCCGTTGATAACAGTAGCCGCTACGATGTCAAGGTCATTGGGGTCGGTTGACCTGACTGTTAAAGCTTTACCTTTGAAATCAATGTCTTCGAAATATTGATAAATTCCCGGGCCGACAACTATCTCTTCGCCCGCATCGGCATTATCGATGGCATGCTGAATAGAATTGTATTTTCTGCCGGTATTAACATTCTCAATTACCTGGGCCGCTATGTTACTGGATTTGATACGGATTGGATCTGCATAAACCGTTGAGCCATACTCATCGTGAACTCTGATTGTCCAATAAGTCGTCTCAAATGGAAATTCCGTGATTACCTCTTCCGGCGGGCCCGGGGTATAAGAAGCAAGGTAATTCAAATCATGAGCTGTCGGCCCAAACAGAAGCTGGTAGCCAACAGCATTATCGCTGGTCTCGCTACTTAATACCACTCCGTTTGCATCCACAAGCATCCCGTCTTCCGGACCAACAAGTTTCACCGCTTCAGGTATTCGACCGGGATATTGAGATTCATTATAGAACCTTAAAGCATCGTTCTGTGAATTCCATTCGAAGTAATAGTTTTCAGCGTCAGAGGCCAATTGAAAATTCTTGCCAGGGCCCGCAACGGAAAGATAATAGCCGGCCGTAACGCCGCCGTTGTAAACAGGCCTGCTACGAGCCCCACCACCGGGATTATTTGATTGTTGATACCATACGAACGGGGTCGAATGTTCGGCAGGAGGGGCCGGAAATCGAATATTCAATGTCCCGGGATAAAATCTTCCGGCTGTCGCATAATAATTATCAATCCAGCACCTCTCTCCATCCACGCTGGTGGAAACTAATTTGGCAATATCATCGGAGAAAATTCGGCAAGCAGCATCAAGAAGTGACACACGGTTTACCGCGAAGCGAGCGTCGGCGTAGGTCTCATTGATACGGACAGCGACATCTATCGCCGGCATGTTACCGGTACTGAATCCCATCGTCTGAATTGGTTGTGTATAATTCGGTGCCACACTCGAAAGATACGTAATAAGCGCATCTCCATACTGGTAATAGGGCGGACCGTAAGAACCGATAGTCAGGAAATTGGCTTTGGCGTACCAGTCTGCTGGCTCGGAAAAAACCATAGCCACACCCCTTACGCAATCACCACCACCGAAAGCTACTATTGTCGGTTTGTTCGGGTCAAAAGGAGGATTTGTCTGTGTTATGTTATTATTACTGAAATCAGGCACAATTATTACCTGCACGGTGTCCGGCCAACCATTCTGGTCACCATCAGTAACAGTCAATTCAATTTCACATAGTTGAATCTCATTTGTCTGGCTAAATCCACTGATGGTGGGCATTGCAGTATTTTCATCTGTAATATCCACCGATGGGCCTGATACCTGCCGCCAATGATAGGTTAGCTGTCCGAAGCCATCAGGATCGAAAGAATCGCTTCCATCAAGAACCACCGGATTTCGGGCTGCATATCGAGGTAATCCCGCATCTGCTATCGGAGCGCGGCTGCCTATAACAATTCCAACGATATCCGGGACACTATCGAGTTGACCATCGTTTACCACCAGCTCAAATACATATATACCAATCTGAGAGGGAACAAAGGTTGGGTTATCGGCATCTGCATTACTTAAGGTGACAGCAGGTCCGGATGTCTGCGTCCAGTGATAAGTCAAAGCTACGCGGCCGGGGTCATAAGAGGCGCTGCCATCAAGAATA
>CAZIAN010000841.1:0-1370 GCA_964537355.1 uncultured Pirellulales bacterium
CACCATCAACGAAAAGCGTCCTGTGTGTACCATCCCACACAAAACCTATTCGGTGCCATTCCCCGTTGGTAATCATGGTTTCCGATACGAGTGGCGGTGAAGGTGACCGTCCGGCAGTAGGTATTAACTCTGTCATCAAGTTACCCGCGGTATTCGCCCTTAGCCAGTTGGCTGCGCCCTGTTGCGACACAACGACCTGACCTGGTGCACATCCATTGATCCAGGCGACAATGCTGAAGGGACCATCAGCCGGATTAAGAATCGGATTGATGATGGCACAGCCACTAATACCATCTAACTGAATCGCACCATCTTTTTGCCCACCGCTTGGTTGCCACGTAGCACCGCCAATTACTATGGCATTATTCTCACCAACACTATCAGAAGCATACATACCCTCTGTTTCATCCATTGGCCAGTGCGCGACCAGGGTAGGATCGTCCACCTCCTCAAAAAAATGCTCAGCAAGAACAATAAGGTCTTGAACATCCACGATGCCGTCACCCGAAGGCGACGGGGCAACATCAAAGTCAGGATAATCCTGACCCCAGTGCTCGACTAACATAACCATATCTTCGGCGTCGACCTTCTGATCGCTGTTGAAGTCGCAGAATAAACCAACTAAATCAACACTCCAGAGGTTACCCGATATGACAGAATTATCTTGAGAAATGCCGGTTGTTACCATCTGGCTGCTGAAGCCATATCCTCTCAATGCTGCGTTTATAGTATAAGCGGTATTGGATTCCAGGCAATCAAAAGCATATATTCCTTTGTCGTCTGTTTCAGTCTCAGCGATAAACTCGCCGTTCGATGTCACATATATGACAACATAAGCTATCGGTTGGACATTATGGTCGAGGACTCGGCCACTTATGATCTCACCATCGCCGGCTGGTAGAGTCTGGACATTGTATACACAACTGCAGACAGGACCGTAGTCAAAATGGTCTAAGGGTGAGATAAGGTTCGTACTTAATTCGTACCAAATGTCATCAATACCGAGAACTCCCATATTAAGATGGTGATAGAGCACTGAATCGTTGTATCCGTATCCATCGCATACAAAAGCGTGCTTTTTGGTACTCAGAATAACGGGCTTTCTGGCGTCAAGATTAGGATTGATCATGCCTGTCAAACCTTCTCCTATAGGAGACTCGCCGGCATACCCGTGAACTGCGTTACCATACAGAAAAGTTATAGTTATTGCTTGTTTGATAGGATCGCATGTACATCCAGCCCAACCTGACGCATCCGCGTTGTATCTCTGGTTCATAGAGACACCCGCATCGTAGCATAGCGCTCCGATTGCCTGTCGTTGTACTTCTGTTGAATCGCAATTTGGCTCGTATGGTATCGAATCCCAGTTA
>CAZIAN010000841.1:1380-1957 GCA_964537355.1 uncultured Pirellulales bacterium
ATGGCCCACCAGAACCATCGCCACCACGAGTAGAGGCCACTTGAGTTCCACCGACTCTGATTGTGAATTCGTGTACGCCTATTCCAGTCGTGGGATATTCATAGTATCGCATTAATTGCGCCAAAGCAGTGGCAGGACAACCACATGGGTAGTTGTAAGGTGTATAGTAGTTATAGCAAGGTAGCGGACAATCCCCGCCTACTGTTCCTCCGCTCCACTCACTTATTGTTCGTTGACCCCATTTGCTTTTCACAAGGGGGGCCACGCGAACATCAGAGATTGAGTTGACGCCCACGCTCATCAAAACGATCGAGTTCTTATCTTTTGGAGTGTTAGCCGTCTGTATGAAGTTTCTCCACTTTCTTTGGCTCTCAGAAGTTAATGGTTGGTTATCCACACTCCGTAGTTCATAAGTACCCCGAACGGCTGCAATTCGATCAGTCAGGTCTTTGGTCACCAACGCGCCAAGCGGATTTTCTGGTGAAGGATCAAAGCTGTTACCCAGACCAAAACCAATAATCGGTTCGATCAGGTCGTCTGCCGAGACAATGACGAATCCTGAAGGCCTCAGATAAAC
>CAZIAN010000842.1:0-1948 GCA_964537355.1 uncultured Pirellulales bacterium
CTTTTTCAGTCAGCACCTGCGAGTCTCGCGGCTCAACAGCCGGCGTTAGGCGTCACGTCCTGTAAATTTCGATGAAAAATTAGAAGAGGTTCATATGATTCCATTATTTGCACAATATCCTTCATTAAAGGAAAGAATCCCTTATGTCTCATTGGGAGAGTTCCCAACCCCTATAAAGCATCTGAGTAATTTAGGAATGGAAATCGGAGCTGATCATTTGTATTTAAAACACGATGGATTAAGCGGCACTCTATATGGTGGAAATAAAATACGTAAGCTTGAGTTCATTTTGGCTGATGCCCTTCAAAAAAGGGCAAAACAGGTCCTTACTTTTGGCTTTGCAGGGTCCAATCATGCCCTTGCCACAGCAGTCTATGCGCATAAAATGAAGCTCAAATGCATATCCATGCTTTTAGCGCAGCCCAATGCCCAATATGTTCGTCGTAATCTTCTATATAGCCATGTTTACGGTGCCGAACTTCACCACTATAAAAATGAAATGGCAATGTATATGCCGACCTTAATAAAGCTGTTTGGGCGTTTTTTAAGACATGGAAAATTTCCGTACATCATATCGCCCGGCGGATCATCGCCTATAGGAGCAGTCGGGTATGTGAACGCCGGTTTTGAGCTAAAAGAGCAAATTGCAAGGGGATTACTGCCTGAACCTGACCAGGTTTTTGTCCCTCTAGGTACCATGGGGACTGCAGTCGGCCTGATGATCGGGCTTAAGGCTGCTGGGCTCAAAACTCATGTTGTTTCTGTGCGGGTAGTTGACGACAAATTTGGAAATAAAGAAAAGTTTACTAAGCTTTTCAGAAAAACCCTGGAGTTTATTCGTTCGCTTGACCCTTCTTTCCCACATGTGAAGATTGCCGATGACGAAGTTGATATTACACATAATTTCTTTGGGGAGCAATATGCACGTTTCACTGAGCAAGGGATGGAAGCGGTGAACCTTGTTGCAAAATCCGAAGGAATCAGATTAGACGGTACCTATACCGGTAAAGCAATGGCAGCACTTATAGATCGCGTTAGAAACCACGGCTTAATAAATGAAGTGGTCCTATTTTGGAATACTTATAACGCCAGAGACTTCTCTGATACCATAAAGGGCATCGATTATCACCTGTTGCCAGGATGTTTCCATCGGTACTTTGAAGAAGACGTACAGCCGCTGGATAAGCACCATTAAGTATGACGTTACTAATAACGCCACTTGATAAATCTGACGCCTAACAAGGCAAATGCAGCCGTTAGCTTGCCGCTGAGGCTGCTTTGCGCCGTTAGACAAATTAAATTATCGAATGGGGGTATCCATTTAACTCAGGTACCTACTATATGTTGTGGTTGCGTTTTTTAGGGCCTCTGACATGTTTGATGATCTTGCCATATGGAATGGGATCAACCTGCATTGCATGTTGCAGAAGGCGATAAAAAAGTTTGCCACGGTGCTGAGAAGTCCGCCGGTTAAATCGGAAAGTAAATTCATCAAGATAGTAGTCCAGGTGCTCTGGGCTTATTGCTCCTTGATGAGTACCAAGTATCCAACGTTTCAATAGAGACACAACGCGATGAACACGAGGCAAAAGTTTGGTCACCGATTCGTTCCCGCCCTTTGCTATTCTAACTTCATGAGAATAGCCATGGGCTTCCAGGCCACTGTATCCTTCCCAACCGTCCGTCACAATGGCGCTACCTGGATCAATGGCTTGGACAATAAAAGAACGGAGACTTATGGCAGAGGCATCAGGAATCCTGAGCATACGGATTCGACCAATGGCTTTCTTCCCTCTTTCTTCGGCAGCCACCACAATCAAGGCTTTCTTAAAAGTTTGCCTGCCTCGAACACCTTCTTCAAGACCTCCCAAATACGTCTCATCGACCTCGACTCGACCAAACAATCGATTTCGTCCAGGTCTAACCATGGCCCTTCTGATTTTATGAA
>CAZIAN010000843.1:0-1947 GCA_964537355.1 uncultured Pirellulales bacterium
ACCGGGATAACGATGTTTATTTATTAGGACGGAACAATGGCTCGACCGTCCTTTTACGCTCCGGTGATCATGGTGCGACTTTTACTGCTTGGCCTGTTCCGGGTTCGGGCAGTTTCGATATCGAGCAGTTTTCCGGGCACAACATAATAAACGGGCCACCCCCTCTGGCGCGTTTCCGTGAGACGGCGAAAGATCCGAAATTAATATGGCGCCGCATTAATGACCTTGACCTGATACTGCCGGTCAAGAAACCTGACGGTTCAATCGTTGTGGGTGATCCCATAGCTGTTTCGAAAGAGTGCATCGGTCTTTCCGCTCATTCGGGAATACCCTCCACAATCGTATCGCGGGGGGATAAGGTTCATATTGCCTGGGGTGAAGCGACACTCCCTGAGGAGAAAGCACCGGGTGTACCTACTTACGTGGCAACATATTGCCGCTCAACGGGAGAACTTGGTTTGCCTGCACTCCTCGGGTATGGTCCTCCGGCGAATGATGTACATAATTCGCCGTGTATAACTATGGACGGTAATGGTTATCTCCACGTGCTGATCGGCACTCACGGACGCACCTTCAAATATGTTCGCTCATTGTTGTCTAACAATGCAGGCGGCGGCTGGACAGAAGCCGAAGATGTCAGACCCGGCCTTCGCCAAACCTATGTCGGCATGGTCTGCGGCCCTGATAACACTCTGCATCTGGTGTTTCGACTTTGGCTGAACGACGATAAGTATTACCCCGCAGGTTATTATGCCAACCTGGCCTACATGAGTAAGCTGCCGGGAAAGAAATGGTCCGATGCCTTGCCACTGGTTGTCGCCCCGTTCTCAGAGTATAGTATTTTCTACCATAGGCTGACCATCGACAGGAAGGGCGCATTATTCCTTTCTTACGACTATTGGTCAACGTTTTGGTTCTATCGTACTGATCACCATGGGAACCGCCGATCGCTCTTGATGTCGCCGGACAGTGGTACAACCTGGAAACTCACGCCGTCAAACGAATTCCTACAATAAAACGATTGTAACCAGCAGAACTTTTTTTGATAACGAGGGCTCCTATTGGCTGTTGATTAGGTAAAAACTTTACATATTTCGAAATACTCAGCGTATTCTTGCTTGACAGGCTCAGTAAAAGTCTATATTTAAGTGTATTATTGATTGTTGACTCGGTAGAAACCGTAGTCTAAAGGATTGTTGTCTCTAATTTTTTTCATCATAAGGAGAGTATGTTATGGCAAAGAACAAGGTAGCTGCTAAGCCGATGACCAAGAGTGAAATCGTATCTGGGATCGCTGATAAGACAGGAGTGACGAAGAAGGATGTTAATTCTGTATTTGAAGCAATGGCTGATCAAATTAAAAAGAGTCTCGGTCGCAGCGGCGCCGGTGCATACACCGTGCCCGGCTTGATGAAGTTGATCGTACAGCGAAAACCTGCAACCAAAGCTCGTAAGGGTATCAATCCCTTCACAGGCGAAGAAACTATGTTCAAGGCCAAGCCAGCGCGAAATGTTGTGAAGATTCGGCCGCTTAAGAATCTGAAAGACATGGTTTAACTTTTGGGTGAATAAAACAGCTTAAACAGGCCCGCATTATATTACCGTTTTGTGGGCCTGTTTTTTAGCTATATCTCCATCGGATCAAAATCTTTGTTCATCGTGCGGTTGTTAAGCATGTATCGGATCGCTGAATTATTAGTCCAACAGGAACTTCCTATGAGCAGAGAAAGTTTAAATAGATGATATTTGAACGAGATCAAGAGCCCATATTACAGACTGACTTAACGGTCAACGGTCAGAAAACCGAACTGAATAACTTTGTTCAGAGCTTCATGGGAGGGGCAATCATAGGCATGCTTGCGTCATTGCGAGCACCTCACCTGATTCTCAGGATGTATGTAAAATAAACTAAGATATTGGCTGAATCGTAATAACATGTTTCTATTA
>CAZIAN010000844.1:0-1946 GCA_964537355.1 uncultured Pirellulales bacterium
GTGCCTTACAGTTCGATAGATTTGAATGGGCATGTGAATAATACGGAATATGTAAGATGGGGCATTGACGCATTGAGAAAAGCATTCAAATTCGAGGGGAACATTCGTTCGATGCACGCTACATATTTGTCCGAAGTTTTTGAAGACGACAAGCTCGATTTGCTGCTGTCTGACAAAAATGGCCGCTTCTGTGTTCTTGCTCGAAGGGCAGGTGAGGACAGCAATGTGCTTGTTATGGAGATTAGCTGCTAATTTCCTCAGCCGGATATGGTCTTTAATTAAGCAATGTCACGAGTATGCGTTTTCATAAATTGTTACTACATCATCCTCTGTCAGCTCGGCCGGTGTTATATCGAAAAGACTGCCCATCGCATAGAAGGAGTTTTCAGCAAAAGTTCTCAAATCTCCTTGCTTAATGCCAAAATCGGAGAGCTTCTCCTCGAAGCCGATATTTTTTATCAGCTTCTTCAATCCGGTTATAAATGCCATAGGCCTTTCTTTTTCCGAAAGCTCATCAACGTTTTCACCCATCGCCCTTGCAAGGTCGGGAAAACGTTCGGGATGCTTTTGCGCCAGACAGCTAAAGTAGGAAACAGAAAGCATCGTAAGGCCGCAGCCGTGAGCTACATCAGGATAATATGCACTGACGGCATGTTCCATAGAATGATGAGATATACAGCAGGACAGCGATTCACATATTCCGGCTTCGGTATTGGCCCAGGCCAGCTTGGTTCTTGCCTCCATATTTGCTCCATCTTTGACGGCTATTGGCAGGTATTTTGTAATAAGCCTGATCGCCTCCAGCGCCAGATGGTCGCTCGTCGGTTGATTGATTGTTGCAAGATATGTTTCAACCGAGTGAAAGAAAGCATCCATACCGGTGTAAGCGGTGGTTTTCGGAGGGACACTTACCATTAATTCCGGGTCAACGATTGACAGGCGAGGAAAAGTAAAATTATTTCCCCACCCTATTTTCTCGTTCGTATCGCTTTTAGTTATCACCGTCCACGGGTCGGCTTCCGTTCCTGTGCCGGCTGTTGTGGTTATGGCCACGATAGGCAATGCACCGTTGGGAGGTGTTTTTCCGCCGCCGCTTCCTCTGGTTATATAATCCCAATACTCGCCCGGATTAACCGCCATCACAGCTATACTTTTTGACGAGTCAAGGGTGCTGCCCCCTCCGAGACCAACTACGAAATCACACCCATTTTCTTTGGCGACGGACGCCCCCTCCTGGACATGTTCTGAAACCGGATTAGGCTTAATTTTATCATATATAACCGACTCGACTCCATTTTCTTTAAGGTACTTTATCACTCTATCAAGATATCCGTGTTTCCTCATAGCTCCGGATTCACCGATTACAACAAGAGCTTTCTTCCCGGGTAAATACTGCGTGGTTTTAAGCTCGCTCAACTTGCCGCAACCAAAGATAATTCTGGTCGGCATGTAATAAGAAAAATCAAGGTTCATTTTTTACTTCCTTACAAATAATATAATTTCTTTTGTCGGCGAAGTATCATAAAGAATTTCGGTCTGGAAAACAACCCTTTAGCAGAAATGACAATTCAGGATTTACCCGCAAAGGAATCTATTGAAGAGAAGGCGGCAGTACGGCCTGCCCGTTTTTCTGGGCGAGCTGCTGCTGTTGCTCGTAAGTTCCGTAGAAAGGTACATTTCCGTCCAGCCAGATATATATCCTCTGACGTTCTTCTTTTGACATGTGAACATGCTTTGTATGTAAGGGGTCTTCGAGCACCTTCAGCAGAGGACTTTCATCTGCGCCAATACGTCCCGGCCTGGTAACAATCGGTGTAATTGATTCGCCGCCCCACTCATACCATCGAACATATTTTCTCAGGCTCACATACGATGTACTGAATGTCCCGGCCGGCTCTCTTGTCAAAACCAGTTGGCTCTTCGAATCACCGGCTTCGCCGTCGTGA
>CAZIAN010000845.1:0-1942 GCA_964537355.1 uncultured Pirellulales bacterium
AATTTTTCGGATTTCTGAGCGGCAAGGGCCATGGCAAAGAACAGTCCGAAGAGTATCAACCCTGAAATCGGCAGCCCTCCTTTACTGAAGACCAGTAAGAGGATCTCTGCGATGGACAGTAAACCTGCCAAAGCGAGATAAGATTTTATTGCGGTAGAATTTTTCATAGTAAGGTTGGTGGTTATTTAGTGTTTAAGAACTTTATAACTGATTCCTTTATCTGGTCGGCCTGAAGGCCATATTTCCCGAGCAATTCCTCATAGGGGCCATTGCTTGCATAGAAGTCTCCTATCCCTATCATCTTCATTCTTACGGGGTGTTCCTGGCTGCATAGTTCAGCTATCGCACTACCAAGTCCTCCGGCAACAAAATGTTCCTCCACTGTAACGATTTTCCCAATTTCCATGGCAGCTTTAAGTATGAGTTCGCGGTCGAGCGGCTTTATTGTATGTATATCGATCAGGCGCACACTTATACCCGATTCTTCAAGTAGCGCTGCTGCAGCAAAAGCTTTTGACAGCACTGTTCCTGTACCAATAAGTGCCACGTCATGCCCTTCTTTCATAACTATTCCTTTGCCAAGCCTGAAGTCGACTTCTTCAGGATAGAGAACCGGCATTTTTGGGCTTCCTATTTTCAGGTAGCAGGGGCCCCTGTGTTCAATCATGGCGTGAACAGCTTTTTTAATAGTAACGGGGTCTCCGGGGTTTATCACTGTAACACCCGGTATGGTACGAATCAGTGCAACATCGTCGATAGAATGATGGGTGGAACCAAGTTGATCGTAAGTGAGGCCGGCACATCTTCCAACCACCTTTACATTTTGATTCATGTAACCAAGGTCGTTACGGAACATTTCGAACGGACGTGCTGTAACAAATGGCGCAATGGCAGCAAAGACAGGTATCTTTCCTGTTGTGGCAAGACCGCACGCAAAACCAACTACGCCCTGCTCCATTATTCCGAATTCGAAATGTCTTTCAGGGAATCTGGCAAGGAATCCGCTCAGCCCCGATCCCGAGCTGCTGTCGGCAGAAAGCACTACAATATCCTTGTTTTTTTCGGCAGCTTCAACAACGGCTTCTCCAAAGGTTTTTCTTGGATCTTTAGGTTCAATATTCATAGTCCGGCCCTTTCCATTTTAGCTTTCAGCTCTTTCTCTATATTATCCAGGTCGAGTTCTGCCTGCTCCAGTTCTTCCGGCTGCGCCTTCCAGTAGTGGTAATTGACTTTGGCCTCTGCAAAACTAAGCCCCTTAGACTTTATCGTATCAGCAATTATAACTGATGGCTTCCCCTTTTCAAAAGGAGCCTGGTTAACGGTACTTATAATTGTCTCGAGATTGTGACCATCAATAATCCTGACCCCCCATCCGAATGATCTCCATCGTTCATCAAGAGGTTCATAGCTCATAACTTCGACGGTAGGTCCGCTTATCTGGAGCTTATTCCTGTCGACGAATGCAATCACATTATCAAGTTTATGCATCGATGCAGCCGAGGCAGCTTCCCAGTTGGAACCCTCGGCGAGTTCACCGTCACCCATAAGTACATACACCTTAGCAGGCGATTTATCAAGCTTTAAACCAAGGGCCATTCCTCCTGCTATTGACAGGCCATGACCGAGAGCGCCTGTATTTGTCTCCACTCCGGGCAGCTTATGCATATTAGGATGCCCGGGAATCTTTGAATCGAGAGCCCCATATGTATCAAGAACAGATAGGTCAAAGAATCCTTTCTCGGCAAGGGCAGCGTATAAAACAAGGCATTTATGGCCCGCAGACAGCACAAAACGGTCGCGCTGAGGCCAGCCCGGGTTTCCGGGATCAACCTGCAGTAGCTTGAAATAAAGCGCTGTCAGTATTTCTACAGAAGAGAGAGCTCCCCCGGAATGGCCAGCTTTACCTGCTCTTATCAGCCTTATAATATCCCGTCTTATTTTA
>CAZIAN010000846.1:0-1940 GCA_964537355.1 uncultured Pirellulales bacterium
CTACCCACCAGACTATCGCCAGCATAATACCGAAGTAACCTGCAATCGCTATCCAGTCTAACGTCTCAAATCCGACCATAAATCACTCCTTTCAAATTTAGAGCTTCCCTTGTTTCCCTTGAGCTTTCCTTTATCTTAAACTGTTTTTATGACACAATTTCCATACAATAAACCTCTCATATAAGCTCAACTACAATAAATTTCAAGCCTTAATTTTTTACTTCGATATTCGATATTTCCTCTTTCGTCCCTCTGCTAAATTCTCTAATTCTCTAATCCACTAAATTTTCTACCTGCGGTTCGCACTAATTTAATCACTCCAGAATTTACCCCCGATTCTAACTCACTTGCTTTGGAGTTTATCCCCGGGTGCTGCTCACCTGACTCGCAGCAGGGGAGTGTGTGCTAACTTCCTTTCTTGCCGAAACTCCTGGACTAATCAGGTCATCCATGGTAATCTAACACACCAGATTTGTACATTCGGCCGTTTGAATGCAGAGTCATTTTGTTAGGTGCTCTAAGCAGCTCGGCTTATTTAAGAGGATTACATTTCACTACAACCAGGAATAAACGGGAGGTACTCATAGTGGAAATCAGAAGAATATCACGACGCAGATTCATGAAGGAAGCAATCGTTGCCGGCTCAGTTATGCCCTTAATAGATATAGCTGGAGCTAATCAAAATAATGACAGGAGATCATTTAGCATTTGCATATTTTCAAAGCACTTGCAGTGGCTCGATTACAACGGCATGGCGCAAACCACCGCGGAACTCGGTTTTGATGGGATTGATCTTACTGTCCGTCCTGGTGGCCATGTCCTCCCCGAGAGGGTTGAAGATGATCTCCCAAAAGCTGTTGAAGCTATAAAAGCGGCAGGTATTAAGCCATTGATGATGGCCACGGACATTAATGATCCTGACGATCCCAATACAGAGAAAATATTACGTACCGCCGGCGCTCTGGGTATCCCATATTATCGATTAGGAAAATACAGATATTATGACAACAAAAGTATCGCCTCAACTCTCAATGAAGCCAAACCGAAGCTTCGAGACTTGGCGGCCATGAATAAACATTACAATATTCACGGCGATTACCAAAACCATGCTGGAAGCGGATATGTCGGTGCGCCTGTATGGGATCTATGGGATTTGATCAAAGACCTCGATCCGGCCTACATAGGCTGTCAATTCGACATCCGCCATGCGACCGTGGAAGGCGGCCAGGTCTGGCCGCTTCATTTGAAAGTTATATCTAAGTGGATAAAAACTTTGGCAGTCAAAGATTTCTTTTGGGAAAAGCAACAGAACAAATGGCTCCCGGTAAATTGTCCGCTTGGCGAAGGTGCGGTAAATTTTGCTGCTTATCTTAAGCTTTTGAAAAAATTATCTGTTGCCGGCCCAATCTCGCTGCATTATGAATACGACTTGGGAGGTGCTAACCACGGCGCCGCGAAACTGACGATGGAAAAAGAAAAAGTACTCGCGGCCATGCGTAGAGATCTTCAATTTCTGAAGACTCGCTTGCGTGGAAATAATCTATATTGAAACAACAGCGCTCTTAAATAGCAATACTGCCGAGAGCAGGATTACTTAAATAATCAATCATCATTTATATCATTGAAAAGGATTTATCCCCGGTTGCGGCTAACTTGGCTCGCAACAGGGTACCTAATTTTGCACTTGCCCCTTTGTCAGAGGCCTCATATCCAAATCAAATCTGAATTATGTTTTTCAACCAATTCAATTTTCCAGGCCCTTCTCCATCTTTTCAATTGCCTTTCACGCATTCCGGCCGTTTTCTTATCATCACATTTTTCGTAATAGACAAGCTTCTTGATTTTATACTTCTGTGTAAAACCATCCCAAATTTCATTCTTATGTTCGAATATTCTTCTATTTAAGTTCTTTGCCATCCCGACATATAAAGCGCCTTTTT
>CAZIAN010000847.1:0-1938 GCA_964537355.1 uncultured Pirellulales bacterium
CGGTATGCGTCAAAATATCCCAGCGACGCCATGAACGCAGGTACCGGCAGTCCCAGCTTCACCCCGGTTTTTACCACGATGCGCAAATGGTCCTGTCGCTTTAAAAAATCGTCTCCAAGGCGGGTGCCCAGCAGTAGATTGTCAAGGTTGTGCTTCCGCTTGAAGGCAGATCGGATATCATCAAGCAAGGCGGCGCGAATAATACATCCACCTCGCCAGATACGTGCCACGGTTTCCAGGTCTAATCCATACTGATAAGTTTCAGAAGCTTTAGCAAGCAGCGTCAGGCCTTGCGCGTAGGTGGTGATTACGGAGGCATAGAGGGCGTTCTTGAGCTGTTCAATAAATTCGGATTTGTCTCCTTGAAAGGTTTGTTCCGGCCCGTGCAATACTCTGGCAGCTTTCTCCCGATCGGATTTACTGTCGGACAAGTTTCGCATCATCACGGCAGTGTCAATGGTTGGTGTAGGTACGCCCAGATCCATGGCATCCCAGGAATTCCACTTTCCGGTGCCTTTCTGCTTCGCCTGATCCAGGATCATCTCAAGCAGCGAATTTCCGGTCTTCTCATCCTTTTTGTTAAAGATGGCAGCAGTTATTTCAATGAGGTAGCCGGCAAGTTCCGAATTGTTCCAGCCCTGAAAAACAGTATGAAGCTCCTCGGCCTTGAGTTTCATACCTCTCTTCATCAGGTCATAGGTTTCGGCAATGAGCTGCATAACGCCGTATTCGATGCCGTTATGCACCATTTTTACATAGTGGCCGGCTGAGCGGGGTCCCAAATACGCGACACAGGGGTCGCCGTTAACATGAGCCGAAGCGGCTTCCAGCATTGGGCGCACTCTTTCATACCCTTCTTTAGGCCCGCCGGACATTAAACTGGGGCCGTGACGGGCACCTGTTTCCCCGCCGGACATTCCCATCCCCATAAAAAGCAGCCCCCTTTCGTCAAGCGATCTGCTCCTGCGGTCAGTGTCAACAAACCGTGAATTTCCGCTGTCTATAATGAGATCACCTTTCTTCAGCAGAGGAGTTATCTCATCGATTACTGAATCCACCGGATCGCCTGCCGGAACGAGCAGCATAATCGCTCGCGGGCGCCGCAGCGTATTGACGAATTCTTTGAGCTCTGAGCAGGGATGGATATCGTGTTCATCTGATCGTTCTTCCACCAGCTTCTTAGTCTTGTCAGGATCGACATCGAACCCCGCCACGGAGAAACCGTGATCGGCAACATTCAATGCGAAGTTACGGCCCATCACCCCCAGGCCGATTAATCCAAGATCACTTCCTTTGTCAGTCATAGTTCAGTTCCTGTATGCAGGCTTTTGTTGTTTCTCTGCAGTTAACTCTGCATCAGCGAGCGCCGCGCGCGTTCATTCAAGATCGGTACGGATATAATCTTGCCAGATACTTTGCCCCAACTCCTGTATTGTCAGCAAAGGATTGTTTTCCATTGTTATACCTCCTGTTTTTCCAGCGCCGCTACTTTCTGCAGGCGGCGGCGGAAGCACTCTGTTCCTTATGGCGCCCTCTTCGACTTTCTCCACAGTACCGAGTAATTGGTATCCGTTATCTCTTTTTGCGTCCCAGACCAAAATCGCTACACGCGGATTTGCCTCCACGTTGGCTACTGTACCCGGGCAAAACCACTCTGAGACTTCAACCTCGTCTTCCGATTTGACGTCCATCTGGGCGGCAGCAGCCACATGTGGAAGTCCTTCCGTGTCGTCCGTGGCCACCAATATGTGACCAATCTTCTTACCCAGCATCACGGCTGCTCTAAGTATCTCTCTCTTCATTCTTTATAGGACCTCTTCCCGTGCAATCCCTCTTGACATGAAACCGTATTTTACTTGAGCTCCTTTTTTTATCCAAGAGTCGGTTTCCCCTGAATCACTATCAGACCCGTTCAAAACCCTCCTTGGTGATGAATCC
>CAZIAN010000848.1:0-1933 GCA_964537355.1 uncultured Pirellulales bacterium
GCTACATGGTTTTTGGTTGTAAAATTGTACCATGAAGAATTATATTTGATAGAAAAGGAAATGCCATGTACAAACCAGTAATGCTTTTTGTACTAATAACTATCGTAATTCTTCAGGCTTGTGATGATAAAAACGTATATCAACCTCCTGATAACGTAATGCCAACATTGGGATGTTGGTTCTGGTCAGAATCTGTATTCGAAAGCGAAGGGTATAAACCATTTCTGGATCAGGTTAGCAACCACTCCCCTTACAATCTTTTAACAACGAGTATCAGAGCACCTGAAAAAGAAGTAACAGATACAAATGTGCATGCTCAAATCAAGGCAGCGGCCATATATGCACAAAAAAGGGGTATTCCCATTGTTATGGATCTTGATGTAAGATTGGCACGACGGGCATTCGAAGAAAAGTATCCGGACGAGATGCAGGAAATGTTAGTACTCCGGGAGATGAAACGCTCAACTAAAGATCCTGCAGAAGCAGTGGTACGTAGCCTTGATCTCACGGACCATTATACAAACTCAACGACGCATTATATTCCCTTGTCTGGATCGCTAAAGCGTGTCTATGCCTATGAGCGCGATGACCGGGGAATCATAGCAAATACAATAAAAGATATAACAGCTACCTGTGATGTACTTTCAATATCAAAGGATTCGGTTCATGTTCGTATTCCGGCTGGTCAGAATTTTGGGGCGAATTTTGCCTGTCTGATGGTTTCTTTTACACACCTGACACCCGATGTTTTTGCGCCGCATATCATAGGATTTCAGCGCGAGATTATTCAAAACTATAGGGATGTCCCATTAGCAGGGGTCTGCAAAGATGAGTGGGGATTTCCCCCCAGTTACGATGGCAATCCTGAAAAGAATCAATTCTGGTATTCAAAGCACCGTGCCTTAGCTTATAAAAATAGAACCGGTGGGCGTGATTTGTTAAAGGACTGTTTATTGATGCATGCGGGTATAAATGGTATGGAGAATGAACGTCGTTTGGCCATCAATCATTTTATGGAGATGTCCTTACAGCGAAATGGCGAAATAGAAGACGCTTTTTATCATGCCGTAAAGGAAGTTTTTGGACCCAAGGCTGTAGTGGCAACCCATCCTACCTGGTGGCCCTATCCTGATTTGCGTGAGTTCAAAAAAAATGGTCTGGATTGGTGGGCTGCAACACGGGACTGGGCACAAACGGATGAATTAACTCCTTTTGCTGCACGAACAGCACTCTCAAAAAAATGGTCAAGCCCGGTTTGGTATAACATGTATTATTCTAGCAAAAAAGTCAATTATGAACGTTCAATTTGGAGTGCTGCTCTGGGGGGTGGAAGAATCAATTATCATCCACTCTATCCGGTTAAGAATTCTGATAAACTTCGAAACGAACTTCTCCATGGAAACCTTATGCGAGCCGAAAGCCGTGTTCGTTTGCTAAACTACATTAGCCAAAGTCCGCTTGATTGTCCTGTGGCGGTAATTTTTGGACATACATGCGCTATGAACTGGGCTGGTCCTGATTATAATGATGTGGGTATGGACGTGGCCGATAGCTTTTGGCGCGAAGGATTTCCTGCAGATTTGATTCCAAGCAGTGAGATAGAAAATAAAAGTATATATCTTGATAAAGATGGGTGGATTTGTTATGGTACACAACGTTATGTGGCGGTTGTACTCTATCATCCCGAATTTGAAAAATCCTTAACCGCAGATTTTTTTAATAAGGCTGCCACTGGACCAACCAAGCTTTTCCGGGTAGGGGACTGGACCCAGGATTTTAATGGGCAGGACACAGACGGAAACGGCGCTCTACCTCAATCTATGGCCAGCTATTCAGAGGGAACATCGGTTGTGAAAAGTATTTGTAATTATTTAAATACTCAAAATGTCGAGCCTCAGTCCCCGGCTACAGACAGTTTGGTAGGTTTTCATAA
>CAZIAN010000849.1:0-1932 GCA_964537355.1 uncultured Pirellulales bacterium
CCATGCATTTAGACCATCGTTAAACTCGCTGTTATTAATCTGATTTTCCTGAGCCTGGGACATTGAGCCGGAAAGCACAAAGACCAAAACACAAGAGATTAAACAAACCACTTTTTTAGACATAATAATCCTCCTTAGAAACAACATAGATTGCCGATTGAAATGTTCAATATCTTCACTGCGAAACACAAAACTACGTTTAAAGCTCCGCGCTTCACATCTATAAATCCTCCTCTATTCGTTAAATTATAAGAAATATGCCAACAGAAAGATTAAAAGCCACAGATGCCTGAATTTACGGGCACAAAATCAACCTTTCTTATACCAAAATATCAGCTCCGCTGTCAATGAAAAAAAGGGCCCATACCGAATTGGTACAGGCCCCGAATTTACAAAAGTATTTAACAGCCAAATCCCGTTTTAGGGTGCGGGTGGATACAGGCCGATATCATCAAAGTACATCATACCTGTACCGCCGGTAACGGATCTCAGACCGAGAGTAATCGAATTGACATTGGTGAGGTTCACACCGAACGTCTGGAGATCGATGTCCCATTTAGTCCATGAATCTATCTTTGCCGCATCAGGATTATCATGATTTACGGTTGCGCTGCCATTTAGAGCAACATAAAGTGTCTCAGAGGCATTAGCCGCATCACCTCTGAACCAAATCGTCAATGTTTCAACTCCTTTTTCAGTCCAGTCAGTCGGATAAGTCAATGTCAAAGTTGCCTCAGATTTCCCGGGGAGGTTATCGTATTCAAACGGCATTGATTGATTGCCGCTATGAACGATAGTCTGCTCGGCGAAGGGAGCAACAGCATAACCAACGAGAGAGCCGTTTGTCTGGTCGCCAAATCCATCCAACCAGGCATTATATATCCTGTTACTACCGGGCTGGCCTTCTTCAATGTCATTGTAGCTCTCAAAATCGTCCACGACAAGGAAGTCGGCGGTAGTAAAGCTCCAGGCCATGCCCTTCTGTGTGGCACCGCCGGCCTTAACTTCATCAACACGCCAGTAGTAAGCGGTATCCCACTCGAGTTTACCGGGGTCATAACTTTCAGAGCCGAGGTTTTTGCTGCCTTTATATTCGGGCGAACCCGTATCAGCACTTTGAACGGCATCTTTATCCGTACCGAAATAGACCTGATGCGAAGCGGCACTGTCACTTGCTACCCAGGTGAGAGACAGTACCTGCGTTACATTGGCAGCGCCATGAGAAGGCATCGGACTTCCTACTGTGCCCGGAGTCGAAAAGCTCCAGATATCGCCTTTCAATGTTTCGGCTCCAAGGAACGCATCAACACGCCAGTAGTAAACCTTCTCTAAATCAAGCGTACCGGGACTATAGGTCGAAGCTCCCCAGGGCATACCCCCGGCAGCATTATTGACAACATCATAATCGTCACCGAAGTACACATAGTGCAAAATCGCGCCAAAACCGGGCTGCCAGCTAAGTGCTACATTCGGGTCCACAGATTCACTGCCGTCAGCGGGGTGCGGACTAAAGGCATTCCTGGGGGCAATTAAAAATTTCCAGACCGGACCTTTATAAATCGTATTGCCATCGGCCGCAACATCATCAATTCTCCAGTAGTAGGTTGTTCCGGGAATAACACCATCCGGATAAGGAAATCCAGGAAAACCGACAGCAAAAGACGTCTCTACCTGGTTGCCCTGGAACGTATCACCGGTGCCGGCAGCCACATCATCATAATTCTCTCCCAAGTACACATCATGCGAAACCGCATAATCTCCTGATCCCCAGGCAAGGCTTACGAACGTATCCCGAAGCACGGCACCATCGACCGGTTCCGGACTATGCGGGAACGGCCTTTCGGCAAACAGATACTGGCTTGGTATAATTTGTCGGGCTATAGCCGGTGACTGCCAGGAAAGTTGGCATATAGCACCACCGGTGTTCTCATA
>CAZIAN010000850.1:0-1931 GCA_964537355.1 uncultured Pirellulales bacterium
TAACGGATCGCCTCTCATAAGCTGTTTAACCTCATCGGCCGTCAGTGCAATATCATAGATTCGGACATCGTCCACAATACCGGCTAAAAAATCGCTCGGGGTACCACTGTCCCATTCCTGTCCTATTGACCACCGGTCGGTAGGGCTGAAACTGTAATCGGCAGGGTGAGTGTTTTCCTGAACTCCATCAACGTATATATATCCGGTTGACCCGCTCCGTACGTAAGTCAGCATATGCCATTCGTTGTCGTTTACCACCGTATTGGAATAACCTTCGTAGGTGCTGTCGGCTCCATCATACATTGTTGCCTGGCCCTGGTCGATAGCCCAGAGGGCAACGTTGCCGGTGGCCGTATTAGAAGATAGCCATAGTCCGTGGCTGTCGGTTGTTTTAACCCAGCCGCTGAGGGTAATATCATTGTTAGTTATGTCATCAGCTACATCGTTCATAGTTACATAATTCGAGCCGTTGAACTCCAGGGCACCATCCATATACCCTTCGGTCCATTGAGGTGCATTAACAAGCGTGCCATCGTTTCCGTGGCCGGACCAATCCAGGGCGGTACTGCCATAACCTTCATCGAACTTCCACCAGCCGATTAAATTGGGGTCAACAATCGGTATAAAGGGCTTTGTCCTGAAGCTCCAGACCGTACCTTTATGCGTGGTGACGGCATCAAACTCATCAACACGCCAATAGTACACCTTATCCAAATCAAGGGGGCCGAAAAACGGACGATAAGTTGTCGCCGTCTGAGGAATACCCACAACGGCATTGTTCACATCGTCAAAAATTTCACCGAAGTACACGGTATGCAGTTTTGCTTCGAAGCCAGCCGTCCAGCTCAGTGTAACGTTCGGGTCAACAAATTTGGCTCCATCAGGCGGATATGGATTATAGGCTTTCTTAGAAGGAATCGTAAAGCTCCAGATATCACCTTTCCACGGGCTATTTGGATCGGCATCGTTGACCTCATCAATCCTCCAGTAGTACGTTGTGCCTGGAATAAGTCCGTCCGGGGCTGGAAAACCCTGAAAGCCGACCGCCTGGAAAGCTACGTTTATGTTGCCGACGAAAGTTCCTTCTGCTCCATCGTTGACGTCGTCGAAGCCGGTTCCGAAGTACACATCATGCGAGAGGGCGAAACTTCCCGGTAACCAGGAGAGATTTGTCCAAGTGTCCTCCAGTAATGCGCCATCAGCCGGATCGGGTCGCAGCGCAAACGGATATCCATCGCCGCCGCCTTCCATAACAGCCAGAATCTCCGGCTCCGACAGGGGCACATCGTAGAGAAGCACATTATCGATTCTCCCATGGAACCAGTAATCGTTCAGGCCGATATCCCATCCAATCCCGAGGTCCTGGGACGGTTCAACAGGTCCGGGCGGGGGAGTGGTGGTCGCCCAGGTCTGCCCTGCATCAACGGATATTTTCTGCTGGTTCTGATCTCTATCCAGAACGGCCGCCACAAAGACCCATTCTTCCAAGGGTACCGTTACAAAGGGAGTGTCTTTCCTGTTCGCGTCGATATCTCCCAACATGAATCGGTATCCGGACTGGTCGGTATTTCCCTGATTTCTATCGGCTCCTATGTAATATCCCACACTGCCTGAATCTCTTTTATTCACAGCGAGGTCCCAGTTGGTTGATCCGCTGGTACCCGGGGTTGTCTCCAGAAGCGCCCAGAACAGAACCGTGAAGCTGCCGTCGGCGGGATTTAAGCTATCCTGATGGGTAATCCGGACATGCGCCTGGTCTCCATCGAAGAACAAACATCCATTGTACACACCATCCTGGCGCCAAACCGGATTACTGACAAGCACACCCTGTATGCCATTTCCGCTACTGTCTGCCGCGATAGTACCGGAACCCTCATCAAACTTCCACCAGCCAATAAGATTAGGCTTTTCGGCAGCATTGCCTGCAATTG
>CAZIAN010000851.1:0-1374 GCA_964537355.1 uncultured Pirellulales bacterium
TTAATCCGTCGTTGCTCAGTATGCTGCTCGGGTCATCAACCCATGCGAAATAGTGTGGGAATTGCGGAACCGTAAAATTCCTGGCCCTGGTCATCGGATGATTAGGCAGTAGTTCAGATATAATGCGTTTGGTTGTTATGTGCCGATTTGCGCCGCGCGTCTTGGAAAATAAATCCGCGAAATCCTTGCATTCACGGGCAGCCAGGGCCACAGGCTGAAGGCCGAAACAGGCAATCAACCATGGACAGAAACATTCTCGCTGTTTAATCCCCATCGTATCGAATGCACAGCCGTCCGAATCAATGCCGACGAAAAACTTATGTTTTGGCTTGAAGTCTTTTAATGGTTGTGCCGGGTCAACATCAACCATTTCTTTCTCCTAATGAATAGTCATTCACCAATTCCTCAGACTCCGCTGAAGGCCGAGAATCCGCCGTCAACAGGCACGACAATTCCAGTTACAAATTTCGCAGCATCACTTAACAGCCACATAACCGTTCCAATCAGCTCATCCGGCTCTCCGAATCTGCCCATAGGTGTATGGTAGATAATTGTGCTGCCCCGGGTCGTCAGTTCGCCCGTTTTTTCATCAGTCAACAGGAATCGATTTTGTTCGGTCAGAAAAAATCCCGGCGCAATAGCGTTAACGCGAATTTCCTTGGAATAATTCTGGCAGACGTGTACAGCCAGCCATTGTGTAAAATTGCTCACCGCCGCTTTGGCCGCTGAGTATGCCGGAACTTTCGTTAACGGGCTAAATGCGCACATGCTTGAAACATTCAGTATTATACCCGAGCCGTTTTCAGCCATCTCTTTACCGAAAACCTGGCTTGGCAGTAAAGTCCCAATAAAATTCAAATCGAAAACAAACCGAACAGCGTCACTCGGCAGATCGAAAAAAGAAAGGTCTGGTGTAGTTGTGGCTTCTTTTTTGTTCCCGCCGGCCCCGTTTATCAATATATCGATTTTACCGAATTCGGCAGTAACTTCCTTGTGAGCACGTTCGATACTTGTTTTATCCAACACGTCACATATAACACCGGCAGCCTGTCCGCCTTCGGATTTAATTTCATCTGCGATTTTGTCCGCGGCCTTTTCGGCTAAATCCAGGACAGCGATTTTTGCTCCTGCCTTACCAAGTGCTTTGGCCATTGTTCCGCAAAGAACACCCCCGCCCCCGGTAATTGCAATTACTTTTCCCTTAATGTCAAACAGTTCTTCCATCTTTTGTCCTTTCTCACAGACGTGTTTCCGTAAGCAGCCGTATTCATCCACTCATCTTTTCAGTTTGTTAGGTACTCTTACTCTAAAGACAAATAATACTTTGATTAAATCGCCTGTATTGGGCAGAATATACAGCAGGCTGGTTACGAT